>CAYMRE010000015.1:0-13110 GCA_964392755.1 uncultured archaeon | reverse complement strand
CTTCGACGTATTTAAGGAGTGATTTTTAGCTCTTAGCTCTTGCAAACTGCTTTTCGTAAAGCTCTTTAACTCTGTCAATCGTATCTGCATCCTCCACACCCTTATCATCTCTCAATCTCACGAACCTCGGGAATCTCAGCGCAAACCCGCTCTCATACTTTGGACTCTTCTGAATTTCCTGATAAGCCACTTCAAAGACTATCTTGGGCTTGAAGTAAACCCTCTTTCCCTCCTCCCTAACTATAAGCGGTTTGAAAAGCTCCGTTAATTCTTCCAAATCTTCATCCGTGAAACCCGTACCAACTTGCCCTATTCTCAGTAGCTTTCCAGTTCTTGCATCTAAGCAGGCTAACTCGAAGGAGCTTATCAGATGGCTCCTCCTTCCTTCACCCCACTCCCCTCCGACAACAACCAAATCGAGAGTCTCCATAACTTCCTTCAACTTAAGCCAGTGCCTTCCCCTCTTACCGGGTGTATAAGGTGAGTTGGGATTCTTCAGCATAGCCCCCTCGTGTCCCGCATCCAAAGCCTCCTTGAAGACTCGCTCTATTTCCTCCTTTTTGTTCGTAACAACCTGTTTAGCTATCTTTATGATCTTAGACTCCTTTACGACCGACTCCAAAATCTTCCTCCGCTCCTTCAACGGTAAATCTATAACTTCGCCGTCGTTGTACAATACGTCGAAGAAGTAAACCTCTAAGGGAATTCTTTCCATAGCCTTGGTTATCTCGTGTTTTCTCCTAAACCTCCTCAAAACTTCTTGGAAGGGCATGGGTTTACCATCTTTGACCGCTATAACCTCACCGTCAAGTATAACCCCCTCCTTGACGCATCTCTTTATCTCCTCAACTATCTCTGGCAAAGCGTTTGTGACGTTTTCAAGTCTTCTCGAATAGATCGTAACCTTCCCGTTGCCGTAGTGAACTTGCACTCTGCTACCATCGTATTTCCATTCAACAGCCACATTCTTCATCTCCCTCAAAGCCTGATCTATGCTTTCCGCAACTTGAGCGAGCATCATCTTAACGGGAATGTGCAGTTGAATCTTCACGTTCTTCAATCCCTCCTTACCCTCGTTCTTGGCTATAATCGCCACCCTTCCTAAATCGTTCACGATCATGTATGCCCTTTCAACCAACTCCGCATCTACGCCCCAAGCTCTCGCTATTGCATCTCTCATGATACCTTCACCGACACCCAACCTCATCTCGCCCAAAATTAGCCTCGTCAGATACCTCGCTTCAATTGGCGTTGCGGAGCCATACAACCCGGTAAGGAGCAGAATTTTCCTTTTTTGACTACCCTCCCCTTCCAACTCCGCTATTTCATCAAAAATCTCTCTAACCCCCTTTATCGTAAGTTCCTCAGCAAACAAACTCTTTATTCCTCTTCCCCTCAAAAGTTTTTCAGCTACCAAACCCAAATCCCCGTAGTCCTTGATCATGCTCTCTATCTTCTCCTTACTCACACCGCTGACGTTCTCAAGAGCTTTACAGACCAATCCAACACCGACGCCGAGTTCCCTCTCATCCCAAGGAGGGAAGACGTTACCCATCAAAAAATGAACGACGTTGTAGAGATCGTCATCATCTTCAACCCTTCTGAGAAATGAGGCGATCCTTCCGGTCATTTCGAGTGTCGAAGATACCCTCTCAAGAATAGCACAGAACTCCGCAAACTCTCTAAACTTCATGCTACGATGTTACTGAATAAGTATATTTAATTGTGAGGGTTGCAGAGTTTGTCATGGAGAAAAAAGTATTCCGAGTTGTACCGCATCGTAGCTTCCTCGTCTTTTCAACGGCGTTAATAATTGGATTGATTGCACTAATGGCTTACGTCTGGACGATTGAGGAAGGTAACGTCAGATACGTAACAGTAGGTATTACCTCCATCGTTTTGGCAATCTGTGCGTACTTTTTCATCGTCGCACCTTATCAAACCTCAACGATCAAATTGAAGTAATCGCTCCACCGTACGCCCACGAAAAGGTCAATAAAACTGCTGTTTTGAAATCGTACATATCCGACATAGGCAAAGACAGGAACTTGAGACCAGTTTTGAGAGGGGGAGGTACGAGTTTCGGAAGGTTCAAACTGAAGAACGGTAAGACTGCGTTGATCGTAGCTACGCAGTCAAAAGTTGTCTGCTTCGAGTTGAAAAACAGAATCGTCATGCTGTCTCCAAACGACTTTGAGAGATTCGTCAACGCTCTGAAAGGTAGGAGTTACCTATCCCGATCTCAATCCTTCACGTAAGGTTCCCTCAACTCGACAGCCTTCTTTATAGCTTTAAAAAGCTCCTCTCCCTTCAATCCCCTTACATCCACGGTAACGTCTCTCATCAAACAAGGTTTCAGCTTTCCATCCGCTGTAACTCTCATCCTCGTGCAGTGCATGCAGAACTTCGCGTGGAAAGGTCTAATGAACTCTACAGCCCTATCACCTAAAATGTACTGTCTCCTCGCATGTAAATTCCTCGTTATTACGATCTTAGCCAACCTCTTAAACCTCTCCTCAATATCGTCGAGAGAGAAGTAGTATTCGTCGAATCCCACAATCTCAATCAACTGCAGAATTACGTTTATTCCGTTTCTGTTGAATTTGGTCGTGTAACTCAAGATGTCTTCAATCTCATGCTCGTTTATTCCTTTCATCACAACCATGTTCAGCTTTATCGGTGTTAATCCGGCGTTGTAAGCGGACTCAATCCCATCCAAAACCTTCTCCAACCCTTTAACACCCGTTATAAACTTGTACGTTTCGGGGTTGAGTGTATCCAAGCTTACGTTGACCCTATCCAATCCAACCTCCTTAAGCTCTTCAGCAAACTTGGAGAGATAATAACCGTTAGTCACCATCGAGATCTCCTTGAATTTCGGCATCTCCGCAACTATTTCAACTATATCTCTCCTTACAAGAGGTTCACCACCCGTGATCTTAACCTTCTCAACACCCAAGCTGTGAAAGGCTTTACAAATCTCAACGATCTCATCCAAGCTCATGTCTTCCCCAACGTTCTTCATACCCTCGTTGTGACAGTATATGCAATTCATGTTGCATTTCGAAGTGACGGAAATTCTGAGATGTTTTATCGGTCTTCCGAATCTGTCAACGAGCATCTCACCATCTCCAAATCCTTTGGTGTATTTACGTTCACAAACGAGATAAGCCTTTCGTCAAAAATTTTGAGATTTTCTATTGGATAGTAAAGGACGTTCAACCTTTCAAAGGCTCTTGAAACTTTCCTTATCCCCAACCTTATGCACCGTTCAACCTCTTCAATTGCGTTGTGGGAGTAGCAAGCTAAGAGCGGTTCAAGCTTCCCATCACTCCACATTGGAATTAAGGCATCGTAGCCTCTCCCTTTTTTGTATATAAACTCCGCAAGCTTTCTTTTGACGAGGGGCATGTCCACCGCAACGATTAGAACGTAGTCTCTGAAATAATTCAAAGCGGAGTGAATCCCAGCTAAGGGACCGAAATCTTTGACAGAATCAACGATAACTCTGCAGTTAAAATTCCTTCTGTATACATCAGCCTGTTCATCATCCCTACAAACGAAAACGACGTTGCATCCATCAAACCGCTCAAGGAGAATTTCTGCAAACCTTTTACCTCTCAACTCCAAAAAGCCCTTGTCTAAACCTATCCTGCTACCCTTTCCTCCAGCCAAGATGGCTACATTCAACCGCATCACCCACTACTATCCTGCTACCGAAGGATACGAGTGTAATTCCAGTTTTTCTGCATAGATCGATCGCCAAATCGGTGACCGCTTTTTTTGTGACCAAAACAGGAATTTTAGCTTTGTAACAGCTTAGAGCAACATCGAACGTTACCCTTGAAGAAACAAGCAAGAAAACCCTACTGAAATCCGTATTCAAGCACCTTCCTATCACCTTTAAAATCGCATTGTGCCTGCTAACATCTACTGCTCTTGCAATCATTCCCGATTTACCGACTATCACTGCAGTGTGGTGCGCTTTTGTGGGATCGTTCAGATCAATCAGCTTCAAACTCCCCTCAATTTCGTCTAAACTCCACCTTTCGTTACACTCAACTTTCTCTCCGCAGAATTCGTCAATCTCAATTCTTTCTATTTCGAAGTCACCATCCAATCCTTCCACAAACGCCAATCCCTTAGCCAAGTATTCAAGTTCCGTCGGACTGCATTTGATTTCGTACAACCTATCCCCGAAACGAATGACGAACAATTCTTCCTTTGCAATCATTGCTCAGAACCACTCCATCCCCCTCATCTTAAGCTCTCTCCTCTTTCTCTCCAAGAACCTTATGACTGTTGAGTGCTGTGCTCCATCGATGAGCATCTCTATAGCTTCTCTCGCTATTGCAACGCTCTCAACATCGCCCAATATTGCCACGGTTTTACCATAAACCGAAACGTGAACGTTTAATAGGTCTTCGAGCGTTTTTCTCATGCTACCCTCCTTCCCAATTATCCTTCCCTTAATTCTCTGTAAGTGCTTGTCAGATACGTAGGATGTCAGGTCTATCACATCCAGCGTAACCATATCATCTTCTAAGAGCTTCATAGCCACTTCTGGATTGAATCCGTGGGCTATAGCCTTAACGACATCCTGCACCCTCATGAACTTGTATGGATCTTCGCATTGAATTTTCACCACTCCAGTCTTACTGCTAATCTTTACCTTACACCCACTAAGCTCCTCAATTCTCTTTTTGATTTCGCCCTCCTTTCCTATTAGAACTCCAATCCTGTCTTCGGGTATTGTAAGCTCAATCTCCATTATTTCACCTCTCAATTTTTCTCACCCTAACTGCTTCATCACCTACGACTTTAACGTTTGCTAAAACATAAATACATCCCGACGAACTACAGTTATGCCAGCAACAATCGTTGTAGGTGGTTTTTGGGGAGATGAGGGAAAGGGAAAGATAATATCCTACATAGCACACAGCGATAAGCCGAAGATAATTGCGAGGGGTGGAGTAGGACCAAACGCGGGGCATACGGTTGAAGTTGAGGGAAAGAAGTTCGGAGTTAGAATGCTACCTTCTGGATTCGTCTATAAGGATGCAAGACTCTTAATAGGTGCTGGAGTTTTGGTTGATCCTCGCGTATTCCTTAACGAGCTTGAGGTTTTGGATAAGGATTACAACGTCAGGGGTAGAGTTGGAGTGGATTACAGATGTGCTATAATAGAGGAAAAGCACATTCAGGAAGACAGGGGAGACGAACATCTCAGAAAAAAGATTGGTACAACCGGAACGGGCTGTGGACCGGCGAACGTTGACAGAGTGAGAAGAAAGGCTAAGCAGGCAAAGGACATTCCCGAATTAAAGGATTACTTAGCCGATGTTCCCCTTGAGATAAACGACGCCTTGGATGAGGGACACTTCGTTCTGATTGAGGGAACCCAAGGATTCGGCTTAAGCTTGTACTACGGAACGTATCCCTACGTGACCTCAAAGGACACGACAGCCTCATCCATAGCGGCGGATGTGGGAATAGGTCCTACGAGAGTCGATGATGTCGTTGTAGTATTCAAGACTTTTCCGACGAGAGTCGGAGAAGGACCGTTTCCGACGGAAATTCCTCAGGAAGAGGCTGAGAAATTGGGTATAGTCGAGTACGGGACCGTGACGGGAAGGAGAAGGAGGATAGGACTGTGGGATGGTAAGATGGCGAGATATTCTGCAATGGTGAACGGTGCTACTCAGGTAGCCATAACGGGAATAGACAAGTTGGATAAGGAGTGCTACGGAGTTACGGAATGGGAAAAGCTTACGCCAAAGGCAAAGGAGTTCATTGAGAGAGTTGAAGATGAAGTTAAGGTGCCAGTAACTTTGATCTCAACTGGTCCGGAGCTACACCAGATAATTGACCTGAGAAAGGAAAAGCTCTAACTTTTCAACCAGTCTTTACAATTTTTGCAACGAAAAATCCCGATGTTTCGTGCTTATGAGGATAAAAGCGTTTACATCTTGCAATAACTTTATCGAGCTTTCCGTAGTTTGGTATCTCCGTTAAAGCTGGCTCGCCCCATTTTATCTCCTCAACTTCAACTTCAAATTTATCGAGCACGTACTGAATTACCAGTTCGTTTTCTTCAGGTGCCAGAGTGCACGTTGAATACACCAAAACACCTCCGGGCTTTAAGCTCTTTAAAGCGGATTCTACAAGCTCTTTTTGAAGTTTTGAGCAGAACTCTATATCTTTTCTACCACTAACCTTTTTCCTCTCCTTGTCCTTGTGAATAACCCCTTCACCGCTACACGGGGCATCTAAGAGGATTTTGTCAACCTTTAAGCCAAGGTTGCAGAACTTGACTGCGTTCATGTGAACAACTGCAGTATTCAGAACGCCCATCCTGTGGATGTTGTCTACCAAGGCTTGGATTCTCTCTCTGTTAGCTTCCAACGCAATGAGAACTCCCCTGTTGTTCATCAGTTGAGCTAAAAACGTAGTTTTACCACCCGGTGCGGAAGCAAAATCCACAACAATCTCATCGGATTTTGGGTTTAGAACTAATGGAGGTATGCATGAACTCTTCTCCATCACGTAGTAGTATCCCGTAAGGTATTCTGGTGTTGCTCCAATTGAGTACGGTTCTTCAATCACCTTGTAGCAGAAAGGTACTTCCGTCTTTTCGAGCTTAAAACCTCTTTCCTCAAGTCTTTCAATTAAATCATTCTCATCAATCTTTATCGTATTCACCCTGATGTGTTTAGGAATTCCTCTCTCCATAGCCTCTATAAGCTTGATCGTCTCCTCTAGACCGAAGAAATTTATCCACCTTCTCACGATGAACTCGTTGTAACCGTATCTCTTGGCTATTTCTTTCGACTCCTTCGTTGATGGGTAGTCGAGTATCACGTTATGAGTTCGCTCAACGTTTTAAACATTGATGCCAACCGTTGCAAGTGGAGGATAACCCGTTCATTAAGAAGTGGAGGAAGGGATTAAGGAGAATTGCCCTGGTATACCCAAACGCTTACTCAAGCGGGATAGCCAACATAGGATTGCAATATATCTACGCTTACCTCAACTCTTTGGAAAACGTCATATGCGAACGATTTTATTTGGATGTTCACAACTGTTTGAGAAGTTTTGAGAGCGGAACACATCTAAAAGACTTTGACGTAGCTCTGTTTTCTCTGCAGTTCGAAGAAGATTACTTCAACGTTGTGAAGATTTTGAGGGCTTTTAAGGGTTTGAAGATTGCTGGAGGACCGTGTGCGATGATAAATCCCAAGCCAATAGCAAAATACTTCGACGCTTTCGTAATTGGAGAGGTTGAGAACAGCAGAGTTTTGGATGTCATTGCTGAAGCTAAGTCTGTTGAAGATTTGGAGTGCGAAGGGATTTGGTTGAAAGAGGGGAAAGTTGAGAGGATTTATCCCAAAAAACTCGACTTCTACCTCAGAAGACAGATAATCGCCGATAATGTATTTGGCAAATGTTTGATTTTGGAGACGGGGAGAGGCTGTATAAGGCGTTGCAGATTTTGTGTAGTTAGACAGATATATTTCCCACCGAGATGGAGAGATATTAAGCTCTTACTCGAAGTAGCTGAGGATTACAGGGGTTATGTAAATAAAGTCTGCTTAGTCGCACCTTCAACGTTGGATCATCCAAAGGCTAAGGAACTGATTGCTGAACTCGTAGAAATGGGTTTTATGGTTTCTCCTTCTTCGACAAGAGCTGATAAGCTCGACGAGGAAATGATAGAGCTTTTGGTAAGAGGAGGATTGAGAAGTTTGACGATTGCACCTGAAGTTGGTAGCGACAAGCTTAGAGATATTTTAAACAAGGGATTGAGCGAAGAACACATAATCAATGCCGTTGAGATTGGAAGGAAGAAGGGAATCAGAAGTTTTAAACTGTATTTCATGATAGGTTTACCTAACGAGAGTTTTGAGGACGTTAAAGAGATCGTTAAGCTTGTGGAAAAGGTTAGGTCTTTGAGAGTTGATGTTTCTGTCTCAATAAACCCCTTCGTTCCCAAACCGCATACACCGCTACAGTGGTGTCCCTACACTGGAATTGAGAACGTTGAAACTGGATTAAAAGAAATTAAGAGAAGGAGGGAGTATCTTATCAAAGAACTTTCGAAAATGTGTGAGGTTGTTGTTGAGAGTGTTGAAAGATTTGCAATTCAGACAATTCTTTCAAGGGGAAATGAGGAGGTATCAAAGCTTTTGGAAGCTAAGCCGAGTCTTAGATTGGCAAAGAAGATGAACTTAACGAGATTTTTGAGCAAGATACCTTTAGATTCTGAATTACCTTGGGACTTCATCGATCACGGCTACAAAAAAGAAAGATTGATTGAGGAGTTCATCCGAGCAGTTGAGTCCGAATGATGGTTTCCATCTTAGCTAAGCTAAACTCGAATCTCTTACCGCCAATTTCCCAAGTAAAACAGATGACTTATACACTTGCAATCGGAGCAACCGAAACCCTCGACACATTCAAATCTTGTGGCAAGATGTTTAGCCAAATCGCATTCCAACCTTTGGTTCGGTATTAGAAATGCTACGATTTCATCAGCTTGAACACTCAAATAGTCGATGTGCCACTTTAGTTTTTTGACCCTCTTAAAGTGCCTTGCAACTCTTTTAATGAGGGAATTCATCCCGCTACCGACGTAAACGTACCATCCCCGCCTGAATTCGATTCTACCCAGTTTTCCAACCTCAATACACTTGTCATTACGTAATTTCAAAAAGAGTAGGTATGTTCCTTTCATTTGGGTTTAAATCTTAGGATCGCTGCAATTCCACCGAAAGCATTCAGAAGCATGGCTCCTTCTTCACTCTCGGTTGAGAGAATTTCAACCTTCGCTCCACTCTGCTCAGCCAACTCGGAAAGCTCAAGAACTACATCCTTTCTTTCAACTTCCTCCATCTCAACACCACACTCGCAAACCATCTTTTTCTTCGTTTCATCTCTAACGGTAATCTCGACTTCCTTCCCGCACTTGGGGCATCTGTACTTAACTCGCTCAAGTCTCAAATCTTCGCTCAACAGTAGGGTATCTACCGCACCCATCGTCAGATACCTTCTAACCTCTTCTTCACCGTAAGAGGCTAATCCGTCGCTAACTACCTCCTTCAAAAATCTGCTCATCAACCTCTTCTCTCTGATCAGATCGAGTTCGTGGAGTTTGTCTTGAGCTTTTTCAACCAGCTCGTATAAGCCACTTTCATCGGTATAACCAACGTCAAAAAGCCCTATTACCTTCTTCTGGAGTTCGTGGTGGAGGTATTCACCTTTGTAGAACTCCTCCTTAGTTGGAGAAGGCCCCCCTATTAGAATTCCCTCAAGCTGATCTTTGTGTGGTAGAAAAGCCTCACTCGCAGCATCTCCAACTCTCTTGTAAAACTCGTTTATGGCTATTTCTCTCAATCTTTCAAATCTAACGCTACTCTGTCCACCCTGTCTATGTTTACCTGGAACGTTTGAGGTTTTGTAGTCCAGAACTTCTATCCTCTTACCCCTAAGCAAACCTATCGTGGCTTCTCTCCTGTCCAGTACTATTAGCCCGTAAACCTTCTTATCTTTGAGCATGTCCTTTAAAGGCTCTAAGTAGAATTTGGAGTCACAGTGATACTTGTAAAGGGGAACGGGTTCAGGAGGGATTATTATCTCCGTAATTCTCTTCTGCTTTCCATCCTCCTCAACGACTCCACTAACTATGACCATTCCGTGCTCTGGAGGCTTCTTAAACATCTTCAATCGCTGAAGTATAGCCTCCAACCCTCCGATGACATTGACTCTGGTCTGTTTCGACTTGATGTTTTCAGCTTGACTAAGCTCACTTCTAAGTTGACTCATTACATCCGCTATGTTCTTATCTGGAGGAATGTAAAGTGTGATAAGCTCGGTACCTCTACCCTTATACCTTTCAAGCTCTTCCAACTTCCTCTTGAACTCGTACATCAGCTTTGAGGTCATGATCGATAACTATTGGTGCTGTATTTATAAAGATGTTGTCATACCTCTGGCAAAGACTCTCTGCTGCCACATTCTTACCGCTCTCAAAAAGTCTATCTTTCTGAATTCCGGCCAGTAAACGTCGCAGAAGTAGGCTAAGCAATTCGTAGTTTGCCATGGTAGGAAGTTTGAAAGCCTTTGTTCTCCTCCAGTCCTAATGAGTATGTCAACAGATTCGTAACCGTTGTCCGAGTACAAGAATCTCTCAATTGTATTGTGGTCTATATTCTCAGGTTTAACCTTTCCATCCTCAACCAGCTTCAGTACGCATCTTATAGCATCCACGAGTTCTTGTCTCCCGCCGTAAGCTAAAGCTATATTCAGATTATACCTATCGTAATCTCTTGTAGCTCTTTCAAGTTCATGCACAACTTTTCGAACGTTTTCTGGTAGTAACTCCCTCTTACCGACTATTCTCACCCTAACTCTGTTCTTATGTATCCTCCTATCTTCCATTAACCTTCTCAACTCTCTCTCCATGAGCTTGAATAGGTTCTTCTTCTCTTCGTCACTCCTCCTGAAGTTTTCAGTTGAGAATGCGTATGCTGTAACTGTCCTAATTTTCAGTTCCAAGCACCATTTCAGAACTTCCTCAGCCTTTCTCGACCCGAAGAAGTGACCTATGTATGCAGGTAATCCTCTCTTCTTTGCGTATCTCCTGTTTCCATCCATTATGAAGGCTACGTGCTTAGGCGGAGGATACTTCTTCACTTCCTTCAAAAGCTTTAACTCGTAGATTTTGCGTATTATCATGAAAACTCCCTCAAAACGGACTTTACAAGTTCTATGTATTCAGGCTTAATGTAGTACCTGTTCTTCTCTCCCGTTTCGGTTCTAACTATACCCAAGCGTGTGTTCATCAATCCCAGCATTGCGGAAACTCCCCTCAAATTTACGTCGTAGCCTTTTGCTTTCAAAATTTCGTAAATTTCGGAGGTAGTGTACTTTTTGCCATCGATCATGATGGACAATACCTCCCTCCTAATGCCCTTCCTATCTCTTTTTAGGTAATTCACAAGCCTATCTTGAATTTTCTCCATCATAGTGGATTTACCTCTACAACTATCCTTTTAGAGGTTGGATACCTCTCGATTATAAAAACGTTTGTTCCGAGCTTTTTCAGCTCGCTCAGGTATCTTTCTACAAATTCTACAGAAGTTTCGACTCCTTTTTCAACTATGACGTAGTCTTCATTCCTTTTCAAACCCTTCGACTGTAGAAAGTTCTCGATAACTTCTACGTCACCTTCAACGTAACCGCAGATGACAGTTCCTTCCCTCGTTATAATGTAAAAGTCTGGCAAATTCTTAGCAGTTCTGATAAGCCTTCTTCTGAGCTGAGCTCTATCTTTAAATCTGGCACTGCAGTAGTGGAACTTGTTAACCCTTTCAGCGTAAGCTTTGATTATCTCATCGCAGTTGGAACAGCCGTAGTGGTTGTCAGGTTTGAATCCTCTGTTTATGAGGTTACCATAGTTTGTCGATGAGAATTCGAGTTCATTGAGGTTGAGGAACACATCCAGCCTATTCGCAATTTCAACGATCTTTTCGTTGAATTCTATCGATGGTATCTCGAATCCAACTTCCATTCCAAGCTTCTTAGCCACTCTTATCGATTCTTCATAGGCTTCAACGTTCTTAAGCTCCGGCGGATGAAACCTGATTTCATCGAGATGCTTCAGCTTGTTCAAGACACCCTCCTTAACTGGAATTGACGTGTAGAGATGGCTGTGCAAATCCTTGAACGCTTTGAGAAATTCTAAAACTCTGTCGAGTTTTAAGAATGGTTCCCCACCAGTTATCGCAATTCCCTCAGCGGACATGGCGTTCGCTTCATCAATCGCATCGTCAATGCTTTTAACCTCTCTTTCATTCGCAAAGACTACATCCTTTCCCTTTCTTTCCTCCGAAATGGGACAGTAAAAGCATGAGTTGTTGCAGAGCCCAGTGATGAATAAAACCATCTTGGCTCCTCTCCTGCATAATCTACAACCTTCGCTCAGGTAGCTGTAAAAGCTTCCCGCCTCTATTCGCTTGAACTTTCTCACAGATGCAAATCGCTGACAGGTTTTATAAATGTGAGTTCAACCGACAGTATGAAATTCGAATCCGTCGTTAGGGAGAGGTTCAGATGTCCGAAGTGCAACTCAAGAGTTTGTAGGGTTGAAAAGATTGCAACCACCGGAGCGGGCTTAACAAAACTCTTAGACTGGCAAACGAACGTATTCTATGCGGTGATCTGCGAGAACTGTGGTTACGTCGAGTTGTATTCAAAGGAGGTTGTGGATGAAAGGGGAGATAGATTTATGGACATCTTAGATGTTATCTTCGGATGACCCAAAGGTTTAAAAAGCGAGTTCAAAATTCGAGGTTTACCGATGAATGATGACAAATAAGGGAAGGAGGTGATGTGAATGGCGTATGTGAGGTTTGAAGTACCTGAAGAGGTTCAGCAGGAAGCTTTGGCTCTGCTTGAAAAGGCGAGAGAAACGGGAAAGATAAAGAAGGGAACAAATGAAACAACAAAGGCTGTTGAAAGGGGTTTAGCCAAGTTGGTTTACATCGCCATGGATGTCGATCCACCGGAAATAGTAGCACATCTACCGTTGCTCTGTGAGGAGAAGAACATACCATACGTCTACGTCAAGAGCAAAGCGGATCTGGGTAAAGCTGCCGGAATAGAGGTTCCTGCAGCATCAGCATGCATAGTCGATGAGGGAGAAGCTAAGAAGGAGCTGAAGGATTTGGTTGAGAAGCTTAAAGGTTTGAGGAAGTAACCTTTTTATATTTATTCGTTCGGTGGTCTTACATGGAAGAGGACATCGCACCAGCGGAGGTAATCGAGATAATTGGAAGAACAGGGATGCACGGTGAAGCTACTCAGGTAAAGGTGAAGATACTCGACGGTCCTAACAAGGGAAGGATCATCACGAGAAACGTGTTCGGACCTGTTAGGGTTGGGGATGTGCTGATGATTAAAGAGACTGCAAGAGAGGCTAGAAAGCTCATTGTGAGGTGATGAAAATGGAGAAGAGGATTTGTTCGTTCTGCGGATATGAGATAGAACCGGGAACGGGTAAGATGGTAGTCAGAAAGGACGGTAAAATACTCTACTTCTGCTCCCGCAAGT
>CAYMRE010000014.1:0-13382 GCA_964392755.1 uncultured archaeon | reverse complement strand
GGCATCGATGTGGGAACAAAGAACTCTTGTGTAATGATTTCAGAAGACGGCAAGGTTATCGATTACATCATTATAGAGAATCTGAGAGATGAAATCAATGAGATTGTAAGATTTCTGAGAGAATATACTCCCCAAGCTATTGCCTGCGGATTTGGATACGGACTTCCAGTTAAGAGGTTGTCCGAGCTTAATGAGAAAGACTTTACACTCCTAACTCTAAGCTTTGATAGACCTATCATGGGAGTTAGACTGCTGATAGAAGCCCTCAGAAAATACTTCGGTGAAGTATCCTACACAATTCCCTCCGTGAAGATTCTACCGACAGTTCCAGCTTACAGAAAGCTGAACAAGATAGATATGGGAACGAGCGACAAGGTCTGTTCAGTTGCCCTGGCATTGGTAAAGCTAAAAGAGGTAGGTATTAGCTTTACAGATCAGAATTTTGTGCTTGTAGAAGCGGGATACGGATTTAATTCGTTCGTAGCTGTGAAGAATGGTAAGATAGTAGACGGATTGGGTGGTAGTTCGGGTTTTCCGTCATTTTCGTCATCTGGAGCCTTGGATTTGGAGGTAGTTGCCCTCCTGAAGGATTATCCGAAAAATATGGTGTTTAAGGGTGGTTTTAAGGATTTTCTGAAGTGCGAGATAGATGAAATCCCCGATGAAGCTTTGCATTGGATGTTTGAATATATCGTGAAGGGTATAAAGGTTATGGAGGTCTCAGTTGGCAAATGTTGCCAGATCGTCATCTCTGGAAGGTTCTTCGATCTATACTACGATGAATTTGTGGATTATACTGGCTTTGAATGTTTCAAGCTGTCCGGCGTGAAAGCTTCGGCTGAAGGGGCATGTATCATCGCAAACGGCTTGGCTGGAGGTATATTTAGAAATGTTGTAGACCACCTCGAACTTCTCAAAGCAAGTGGTAGCGTACTGGACTACATAGCCCACGATTTAAGGAAGCTTTTTAAATATCCGATTTAACTGGTTTCATGCCCAAAGTTCTCATGGTTATAATAGACGGAGCTGGTGATAGAGGAAGTATAACACCGCTCTCTTCTGCAAAAAAACCCAACTTAAACAAGTTGGCTAAGATGGGTATAAACGGGATAATGGACACGATAAAGCCCGGTGTAAGACCGGGAAGCGATACCGCACATCTATCTTTACTGGGTTACGATCCCTTTAGATGCTATACGGGAAGAGGACCGATTGAGGCTGCGGGAGTTGGTATAGAGCTTAAAGAAGGTGATGTAGCTTTCAGGGTGAACTTTGGTACTGTTGAGGGGGAAGGTAGCGTTTTTGACAAAATCGTAGTTGATAGGAGAGCTGGCAGGATTAGTGAGACGGATGAATTAGTCAAAGCTGTTAATGAAGGTGTTGATTTGAGTGATTTTGGCGTTGAGTTCGTTTTCAAGAGGGGTAGCGGTCACAGAGGAGCAGTGGTTTTCAGGGATGATCTGTCGGATAAGGTTAGCGATGTAGATCCGAAAAAGATTGGTGAGAAGGTAAAAAGGTGCGTTCCACTCGAAAACGATGAGAAAGCTAAAAGGACAGCTGAAATTGTGAACTACTTCGTTCAGAAGTCGCACGAAATTTTGGACAGTCATCCTCTGAACTTGGAGAGAGCAAAGAGGGGTCTACTAAAAGCGAACGTGTTACTCCTAAGAGGTGCTGGAAGAGTTCCGCATCTGCCAAAATTTGAAGATAAATATGGAATGAGGCTGGCATGTATATCGGGAACCGCTCTGATAAAGGGTGTTGTAAGGCTTTTAGGCGGTGACGTTTTGGAAGTCAAGGGTGCAACTGGAGGGAAGGATACCGATTTGAACGCTAAGGTCGAAGCGAGCTTAAAGGCACTTGAGAAGTACGATTTCGTTCTACTGCACATAAAAGCTACAGACGAGTACGGGCATGATGGAGATTTTGAAGGCAAGAAGTCTTTCATAGAGAAGGTTGATAAGGCTATAGAACCCCTCTTGAGTTTAGACTTCTCGGAAGTCTGTTTGGTAATTACTGCGGATCACTCAACACCAGTAAACGTCAGGGATCATACAGCTGACCCAGTTCCAGTAACGATCGTTTACAGAGATGTTAGGGCTGACGACGTTGAAGAATTTTCAGAGTTAAAAGCTTACAAAGGTGGGCTTCACAGAATAACTGGAAACGATCTATTCAACATAGTGCTCGATTTGATAAACAAAGCGAAGAAGTTCGGTGCCTGAGATGTTGGAAAAACTGGTGATACCAAAGAATACGAAGTTCGATGAAAGGAGCATAGTAATTGAAGGAGATGCACTAATAGGAGCCAACTCAAGGTTGGGTTACGGTATAATAGCTCGAAAAGTCATAGTTGGAGATAGGACCGAGATCAGAGGAGACATCTTGGGAAGGGAAGAGGTCAGATTGGGAGCTTGGTGTACGGTTAAGGGAGATGTAATCAGCAAGGGCGATGCATACGTAGGCGAGTTTACGAGCATAGAGGGGAGGTTAACTGTCTACGGCGACCTTGAGATCGGTAGAAACGTCAAGATAAAGAACGGTTTTGAGGCGAGGGGATTGATAACGATTCAGGATCCCATGCCCATCGTCATGTTCATCTTCCTCTACATTTTAGCCATGCTGAGATTGGGAAAGTACGAGGAGATAGAAGAGCTTTTCGAAACCGAAGAATTTTTGTCTCCCCTACAAATACCCGAAAACTCCGAAATAAGCCTTGATTACATAAAGACGAGGAGAGACGTTCTAATAGAGGGTAGCAGGGTTTTGGGCAATCTTAGGTGTAGAGATGCCAAAATTTTAGAGAGCGAACTTTACGGTAGTGTTAGGGGGAGGAATGTCATCGTAGAGGGTAGCAGGGTTCACGGAGTTATAGAGGGTGGAGATGTTTACCTCGTTAGAGGTAGCGTTGTTTTAGGTAAGATCACAGCCGATAACGTCTACATGGAGGAGGGCTGTGTTGTAGAGGGATCAATAGTCGGAAGAAAGGGTGTGTGGATAAAACCCCACGTTGAACTGCCAGAGGAAATTTTAAACGACGATACAACAACGGATCAGGAATGATAGTAGAAACTACATCGGAGGAGTTTGCAAAGCTTACAAACGGCAAACTCGTGAAGTCTGAAAGACCTAAGACGATTATGAGGAATTCAAAGGAAGTTGTTGTGCTGGGTGATGTTGATAAGAAGAAGGAGCTGTTCCTGAGGATCTTTAAAAATCTGAAAGACAGAGGAGAGATAGATGCCGAGGTAAAGGTATTCATAGCTCCGCTCTGTCCAGTCTGTCCCTACGTTGTTGAGGAAGTGTGCTCTTTACCCATAAAGAAAATTGAGATAATAGATGTGACCGATTACCCAGAAATCGCAGATGAATACGACATCATGGCTACGCCTACGGTGGTTATAGGGAAGGTTAAGCTCGTTGGGAAGGTAAGCAGGGAGGAGGTTTTGGAGTGGATAAGGAGGGGGTACGATAAAAAAGAATACTTTGCAAAGCTCCTAAGGGAAGGTAGCGCTGAAGATGTTGTTAGAGAAGTTAAGAAGGATGGAGATGCAAGCGTTCTCGTTGATCTCCTAGCTTACAAAGATTTCATGGTGAGGTTAGGTGCCATGGTTGCCATGGAGGAACTGGCAAAGGAGAATCCAGAGATCGTGAAGAAGGTTAAAGACAAAATAAGAGAACTCCTGAAACACGAAGATGAAAGGATCAGGCAGGACGTTGCTATGTTACTTGGAGATATAGGAGACGAGAGCGACAGAGAATTTCTCGAAGAGCTTCTGAAAGAGGGAGGAGATGTTGAAGAATCTGCGAGAGAGGCAATCGATGGGATAGAGAAAAGAAACCAAAAGTGATTTCTGCAAAGACCTTTTAGGTTCTATCGTGAAGGTAGTTGTATCCGCAACAAGCTTTGCAGATGTTGTCAGCGCTACAAGCGTTGCTGACATAATTGAGCTAAGGTTAGACCTTTTTTCGGTGTTTCCAGATGAGAGAAAACTTTTGGGCATTGAAAAGCCGACGATCGTTACAATCAGGAGGGTTCAAGAGGGTGGGATGTACAGGGGAGATGAGCGCAGAAGGATTGAGATGCTTTCGAGGTATTCTGCCCACGCGAATTACGTCGATTTGGAGTGCGATCTGACAGATGAGGATTTCAAAGCTATGAAGTGCAAAGTTATAGAGTCTTACCACAACTTTAAGGAAACTCCGAGCTACGAATACCTCAGAGATTTGGTAGAAGGTAGGAGGGGAGATATATTCAAAATTGCGACTATGGGTAGAGATAGAGACGATGTTTTAACTATTACAAGAGTGCTGTGCGAATATGAGGATGTTGTGGCGTTTCTCATGGGTGAGAACTTCGCTTGGACTCGAATATTTGCATGCTTTTTAGGCTCTCCCTTCATATACTGCTCGATAAGTAAGGCAGTAGCTCCGGGACAGTTGGATGCCAAGAAGGTTAGAAAGATTTTCAGCCTGCTCAGGTAAGCTTTTATTCTCCATTGCAGATTTCTCAAAAAATGATTGTCAAAGGCAAAGCTTACAGCGACGAGGAGATTTTGTCGAGGCTAAACTGGATAGTGGCTGAGTGGTTCAGGAGAAAGTTCAAGACTTTCACACCGCCTCAAAGGTATTCGATAATCCCCGCTTTAGAGGGGAAGAACGTTTTAGTAACGTCTCCAACTGGAAGTGGGAAAACCTTGGCTGGTTTTCTACCAGTGATAAGTGATCTTGTGAGTTTGGCTGAGAAGGGGGAGCTTGAGGATGTAGTCTATGCTGTCTACGTATCCCCACTCAGGGCTTTGAACAACGACATAAGGAGGAACTTGGAAGAACCACTTAAAGAAATCTACGAACTTGCAAAGGAGAAGGGAGTTGATCTGCAGGAGATAAGAATTGCAGTGAGAACTGGAGATACCACACCGGAGGAGAGAGCTAAACAGCTTAAAAAACCGCCACACATACTCATAACGACTCCCGAAACTCTAGCGATAGTTCTCTCAACTCCAAAGTTCTCTCAATACCTCAAAGGGGTGAGATACCTCATAGTCGATGAAATTCATGCTTTGGCAGAGAACAAGAGGGGTACACATCTCACACTTTCTATGGAAAGACTTGAAGAACTTCAAGAAGGAAAGATGGTGAGGATAGGACTGTCAGCTACGATTCATCCGTTAGATGAAGTTGCAAGGTTTTTGGTTGGGTATGAGGATGGAAAGGAGAGAGATTGTATCGTTGCAGACGTAACGTTTGAAAAGAGGATGGACATTAAAGTCATCTCCCCGATAGAGGATTTCTTCTCCGCTTCAGCTGAAGAGATAAGCGAGAAGCTCTACAGGACGATTGCGGAGATGATAAAAAAATGCAGAACCGCTCTTATATTCACGAACACTCGAAGCGCCACTGAAAGGGTTGTTTATCACTTGAAGAAGCTTCTACCAGACTATCCGATAAAAGCTCATCATAGCTCACTCTCAAGAGAGGTTAGGCTTGAAGTAGAGGAGGATTTGAAGAAAGGAAAACTTAGAGCGGTAGTCTCGAGTACATCGCTGGAGTTGGGTATAGACATAGGCTACATAGACCTTGTTATCCTTATAGGGTCGCCGAAGAGTATAAACAGAGCTTTACAGAGAATAGGAAGAGCGGGACACAGGCTTGAGGATGTAAGCGTTGGAAGGATAGTTGTAGTCGATCAGGACGATCTTGTGGAATGCACGGTTTTGGTTAGAGAAGCTTTGAGTAGAAGGCTGGACAGAATTCACATTCCCAAGAAGCCGTTAGATGTGCTCTGTCAGCATATAATCGGAATGGCTCTAGAAAGAAAGTGGAAGGTTGATGAAGCTTTCAGACTTGTTAAGAGAGCTTATCCCTATAAGGATTTGACTATGGAGGAGTTCTTGGACGTTTTGAACTATCTGAGCGGTAGATTTTCCGAGCTTGAGGAGGAGAAAGTTTATGGGAAAATTTGGTTTGATGGAAAAGAGTTTGGAAAGCGTAGCAGACTTTTGAGACCAATTTACTACTTAAACGTTGGAACGATTCCAGATGAAGTTGCGATAAGCGTTGTTACCAAGGATGGTAAGTTCATAGGGAAGGTTGAGGAAGAATTTGCGGAAAGACTGGTTGAGGGTGACGTTTTCGTCTTGGCCGGTAAGACTTTCAGGTATCTCTATTCGAGAGGGATGAGCATAATCGTCGAGGAGGTTGAAGGGGTAAAGCCTACGATTCCAAGCTGGTTCTCCGAACAATTACCTCTCAGCTACGATTTAGCCTTGAGAATTCAGGAATTCAGGGGTTTCATAGAGAAAAATATTGAAAATCCAGAATTCGTGATAGAGCACTTGAGGAAGATGTACAACTTGGATTACAAGTCCGCTAAGGCTATCTTTAACTACTTCTACGAGCAGAAGGAGTTCAGCAAGATCCCCACGAATGAAAGACTTCTGATTGAGATTTTTAGTGAGGATGGGTATTACTACCACGTTTTTCACACCTTGGTTGGTAGGAGGGCTAACGATGCTATTTCAAGGGTCTTTGCCTACAGAATTGGTAGGGAAAGGAGATGCAATGTGGGGATAAGCTTAACGGATAACGGTTTCATGCTCAAATTACCTTTCAAGCTCAGCGAGGATGAGATTAAAGCACTCTTTAGCATGGAAAACTTCAGAGAAGATTTGATCGCATCGCTTGATAAAACGGAGCTTTTGAGGAGGAGGTTTAGGCATGTCGCAGTAAGAAGTCTCATGATACTCCGAAACTATATGGGAAAGGAGAAGAGCGTTTACAGACAGCAGATAAGTGCCGACAACCTTCTAAAACTTCTCAGGAAGAAGTATCCGAACTTCCCCGTTTTGAGAGAGACTTACAGAGAGATAGTTGAGGATTACATGGACATAGAGAATGCTTTGGATTATCTTAAAAGGGTTGCCGATGGAAGGGTAAAGGTTGAAATAGTCGAGATTCCAATGGTAAGTCCCTTCGCTTTAAATGTATACCTTGTGGGAAGGGAGGATGTAGTTCTAATGGCAGACAGGAGGGAGGTTTTGAGGAAGCTTCACGAAATGATAGTGAAGAGGATTTCATCGAAATATCAATAAACATCTCAAAGTATTTCTGTCGTGTTGCTCACAACTTCAAGAAAGCCGAGCAGGAAGACGAGAAGCTTGGCAAAAGCTCTTGCGAGATTCATGAACTGGACTTACATAAACAGAGGTAAGAAAAATATGGAGGATTTGTTTGAAATGTGTGATGACAAGCTGGCTATTTTGAAGGAAGTAAAGGGTAATCCCGCTTTTCTTGAAGTCTACGATAAAAATCGGAATCTGTTGCTCAGAATAAGGTTCAGTGTGAGCAACATAGAGAAGGTTAAGATGGACGACAGTCCAGTCGTTTTCATCGGTAAAGCTCCTTTCGATCCCTTGATTTTGGGTGCTTTGCCACAGGATAAGGCTGGTTTAAAGCTTGCGAGGAAGATAGACACACCCAAAAGGGTTTACGTTCGTAGAAAGAATGGATGGATCGAGCTTGAGTTCTACTTCAAGGACGTTATGGTTTTCAAGATGAGGATAAGGGGTGATACAATTGGAGGCTGAGTTCGTGTTTGAGTTGCCAGATGCGGAAATTCTCTACAAAGCCTTGAAGGTTGAAGAAAGGAACGTTTTAACCGAAACTCAGATCGATCTGATTGATGGGAAGCTTGTTATAAGGATTAAAGCTGAAGACTTGGCTGAACTTAGGGCGAGTGTGAACGCTTGGCTTAGAACCATCAAAGCCTGTTTGGATGTCTTGTAGCAAACCTTTTAAAAGGTTGGTTTAAGGCTTTGCATGGGCGAGTTACCACCTCAGGTTCAGAACATGATAGCTCAATTGCAAACGGTTCAGCAACAGCTTCAGATGGTTGTGAGCCAAAAGCTCCAGCTTGAGAACGCTCTAAAAGAAATTGAGGAGGCTATCAAGGAGGTTGAAAAAGCGAGTGAGGATACGCCAATATACAAGACCGTCGGAACAGTTCTCGTTAAAACGAAGAAGGATGAAATTTTGAAGGAGTTGAACGAGAAAAAGGAGACAATTGAAGTTAGAATCAGGGCTTTGAGTAGGCAGGAGGAGAAGTTGAAGGATAGACTGCAGGAGCTTCAGAACAAGGTTAAGTCTATGTTGAGCGGAGTGCAGGCTGGATGATCAGAGAAGCTTTAAAATTTTTAAGGGATAGAGTCAAAGTATTCGATGAAGAGCTTAAGCACGATGAGGTAGTTGAGTTCATCAGAGAGAACAAACTTGAAAGAACACCCATCCTTTTGAACGTTGAAGGGAATAGGGTTGCAAAGAACTTCATCTGCACGAGAGAACTGCTCTGCGAATATTTGGGTATTAGAAAGGAGGAGCTTTGCAGGTATTTGTCCAACTTGGGCTATCGTAGCGTGGAAATCTCAAACGATTTTCCGTTGAAAGAGGTTGATGTCAATTTAGAGGAGCTACCGATTCTGAAGTATTATCCCAAGGACGGAGGAAGATACATCACGGCTGGAGTTGTAATTGCGAAAGATGTTGAATCCGAGGTTAAACCAGACTCCTTCAACGCATCAATCCACAGAATGATGCTCCTGAGCAAGGATAAGCTCGTCGCAAGGTTGGTTGAACCACGCCATACCTATCTGCTTTGGAAAAGTGCAGTTGAGAAGGGAATAGATTTGCCTATAGCGATCGTTATAGGAGTTCATCCCCTCTTTCTCTTTGCCTCCGCAACTCGATTACCATTCGGAAAGGAGTTCGAATACGCTTCAGCCTTAATGGGTGGTTTGAAACTTTACAGAATTGACGATTTTCTGATACCTCCAGCGGAGATCGTTTTGTTGGGGAGAATAACAGATAGGCTTGTCGATGAAGGTCCCTTCGTGGACATAACTGGAACTTACGATAAGGTCAGGAGACAGCCAATGATAGAGATAGACAGGATGTTTTTGGCTGACGATTTCATATACTACTCCATAACTCCTGCAAGTTACGAGCACATGGTTCTCATGGGAATCCCATACGAGCCTGTGATATACAAAGCCGTTTCGAACGTCTGCAAGGTAAAAAATGTCGTGATGACTACTGGAAGCAGGTGCTACTTCCATGCAATAGTCCAAATAGAAAAAATTACGGAAGGAGATGGAAAGAATGCGATAATTTCCGCACTTTCAGCCAATCCGAGCTTGAAAGGTGTGATAGTCGTCGATGAGGACATAGACATCTACAGCTACGAGGATGTTGAATACGCAATAGCCACGAGATTTCAGGCGGATAGAGATTTCGTTGTGATTAAGGGTGCAAGGGGAAGCAGTTTAGACCCTTCAGCCGATGAAACCACTGCGAAGTGGGGGATCGATGCGACGAAATATTTGAGCAGGAAGAAAGACTTTGAGAGGGTTGTTTAGCTGAATTGCAACTTCTGCAAAATATAGGTAGATATTTATACCTAATAAAATCAAAATAGTTGATGATCTCAAGAAGGGATTTTTTGAAGGTTGCTACCGCATCTGCGATAGCTGGAACCGGCTTATTTTCGGTAAGACCAAACGTTGCGGTAAAAACAGATGAAGAGAACGTAGAATTTGTTCCGAGCATATGTGCGATGTGTCCGGCTGGATGTGGAATTCTTGCCGAAGTTGTGGAAGGTAGGGTTAAGAGAATCTTAGGGAATCCCGATCATCCCGTAAACAGGGGAAAGATTTGTGCAAAAGGAAATGCGGGAGTTGACAGGCTGTATAATCCGGACAGAATAAGGAGTCCGATGATAAGAGTTGGAAAGAGGGGAGAATGGAATTTCAAGGAGGTTTCGTGGGATAAAGCAATCGAAGAAGTTGCAAAGAGGTTGAGGGAATTCATAGATGAAGGACATCCCGAATACATAGGAGTTATAGGCGGATGGTTGCCGTGTAGTTACTATAAACCGTTTTTCGGAGCTTTTTTGATGGCTTTGGGGACTCCAAACGGAACGGGAATACCTCCAGCGAGTTGCTTCATAGCGAAGGCACTTGGATGGAAGAGCGTCTATGGATTCGGTGCTCATCCCGAGATTGCAACGGATTACGAAAATGCACGATACATCGTGGTTTTGAGGAGAAACATAGCTGGAAGCTGTAGCGTAACTCACGCATCGAGATTCGGACAGAACAGAAGGAAGTTCAAGCTCGTTGTTTTAGACCCAAGGTTCAGTGAGACTTCCGCAAAAGCTGATCTGTGGTTGCCGATAAAACCCGGTAGCGATCTGGCATTTCTTTTGGCTATGATGAACGTAATAATAAACGAAAAACTGTATGATAAGGAGTTCCTAATAAGGTACACAAATGCACCGATGCTTTTGAAGGACGGAAAGCCGTACAAGATTTGGAAGGATGGAGAAAAGATAAGGTATTTCGTTTTCGATCTTGCCAAGGATTCTGCTGTTCAGCATGAAAATGCCCTGCTTCCAGCTTTGGAGGGAGAGTTTGAGGTAAACGGAGATAAGGTTATTCCCGTGTTCGAGGCTTTGAAGAGGAGAGTGAAAGATTATACTCCAGAGTGGGCCGAAAGGATAACGGGAATCCCAGCAGAGAAAATCGTCGAAGTTGCGAGGGAATTTGCACTCAGAAGGGGCGTTATAGACAGTGGGTGGCACGATCCGAAGTATTTGAATACAGTTCTGACTTGGAGATGTGCTGGAATACTCAACGCACTCGTCGGTTCCGTAAACAGGGACGGAGGTTTGCTTTTCACGGGATTAGCCCAGTTCTCCGGAACAAGTGAAGTGAGTGTAGCATCTCCAAATAGCGTTCTAAGGATGTGGGCTGAAAAGAAGGGTATTGCGACGGCTCATTTGGGTCACACATTCCAAGCCTACTACGATGCTATCACAAAGGGTGAGCCTTACCCAATCAAGGCTATGATAATCGTAGGAAACAACTTTCTGAACAACCTGCCAGATAGAAGGAAGTGGGAAGATGCTCTGAACAAGCTTGACTTTGTCTTGGCTATTGATATACTCCCTCAAGATCACGTAGCCTATGCGGATGTAGTTTTACCAGAGTCAACGTATTTAGAAAAGGATGATCCACTCTTCCCTATCCCCTACGTTCCATACTTCGGACTGCATACGAGGGTTAAAGCTGTGGAACCAATTTACAACACCAAGCACGTTATAGACATGATGGTCGAGATCTGCAGAGCTTTGGGAGTGGAGGACAGGTATTTCCAAGCTCTCTCGAAGATTTTGGGTGTGGATTACGCCAAGTTGAAATCGTATTACAGTTTGGAAGGTGTAGCTGGGATAAGAAGGGCTCAAGCCGAAGCAAAGGGTTTGAACGTTAAAGAGATCGTTGAAAGGGGATTCATCGTTTTAAAGGATAGGAGGGAGGTTGTAGGTTACATGCCTTACAAGAAGGATTTGCCCACACCTACGGGAAAGGTTGAAATCTACAGTTTCATGCTCGATGCACTATCAAAGAAGATTGAAAATCCGTATTGGGATGCGCTGATAAAGTGGGTCCCACCGAAGATTTATGAAAAGGAGCTTGAAAGTAACGAGTTCTACATCGTTTACAGCAGAGCTCCTTTAACAACGCACTGTTCAACTCAGGACAATCCGGTTCTGATGAAACTCCTAAAAGACTTGGATGTGTTTTATACGGGAATATGGATAAATTCGAAGAGAGCTAAGAAGCTCGGAATAAAGAACGGAGACAAGGTTATCATCGAGTCTACATCTACTGGAGATAAAACCGTTGCAATAGCCTTTGTCAACGAGCTGATAAGAGAAGATACAATCTTCATGATCTCTGGATTCGGTCAAACGAGTACAAAGTTGAGAAACAGAGTGGAGGGACCAGCGTTTAACAGACTACTGCCGATACAGTTCGATCCCCTGAGCGGTTCCACCCTTGCCCATGAGTTTGTTGTTAAGGTTAGGAGGTTTTGAGTATGAGATACGGGATGGTTATAGACCTGAATAAATGCATAGGTTGTCAGTCGTGCGTTACCGCATGCATTCACGAGAACAACGTTCCTTATGAAGAGGGGCAAAGGACGTACGTTAACTACATCGTAACTGGGAAGTTCCCAAACGTATCCATTCACTACATGCACAGGATATGTCAACACTGCGAAAATCCGCCATGCGTTCACGTTTGCCCCACAGGAGCGAGCTACAAAAGGGAAGACGGAATAGTACTGATAGATTACGACCTATGCATAGGCTGTAAGTATTGCATGGTAGCCTGCCCTTACAACGCGAGATACTTCCATCCCACAAGACACACACCTGATAAGTGCACCTTCTGTGCCCACAGAGTTGACAAAGGTTTAAAACCCGCTTGCGTTGAAGTTTGCCCGACAAACGCAAGGATTTTTGGAGATTTGGACGATCCAAACAGCGAGGTTTCGAAAATCGTTAGATCTGGAAAAGCCTTCCCGATTGGAGCGGAGTATGGAACGAAGCCGAGTGTATTTTACGTGAGGTGGGAGTAGATGTTGATAACTAATCCTACACATTACGGTTTAATCGAACAGCCTTGGTGGGGTATACTGATCGCATTCTACCTATTCACAGGTGGACTCGGCTCAATGGCTTTCTGCGTATCCTTTCTGTACTGGCTAAGGGGAGCTAAGAGCGGTTTTGTGAAGGCGGGAAGTGTAGTTGGAATCGTTACGGTATTGGTAGGTATATTGGCGTTGGTCTTGGATTTGGGGCATCCAGAAAGATTTTACCTAGTATTCTTAAGCCCAAATCTCAACGTGAGATCGTGGATATTCATCGGTTCAACATTCCTATCCACATTTACGTTATTTGCAGTGCTGTTCGTGGCACCTCAGCTCAGATGGTTCGGTTGGCTGAAGTTCGGTAAAAAAACTCTAAAAACGTTCGGTTGGATAGCATTCGCATTCGGTATAGGTGTTTCAGCTTATACGGGAATCCTCATAGGGATAGTGTTTAACGTTCCATTCTGGAACGCGCCAGCTCTGCCAATAATCTTCATGATCTCCGCCCTATCAACTGGCTTAGCTATGCTCATTCTCGTGGGATTGGCTTTAAGAGATGTTGAAGTTCACGGAATAACGCATCAGCTTGCCAAATACGACGGTTTCGTCATGATCTTCGAACTGATCGCCTTAGCCATATATCTACTGATAAGGAGTTACGGACCGGTGGGTGCGATTGAATCCGTAAAAACAATTCTCACGGGATACTTGGCACCTTACTTTGTAGGAGGAGTGCTTTTGATGGGTTTGGCAATACCAATAATGCTCGTCTTCGGCTACGAGGTTAGAAGAGAGGGAAGAGGTTGCATATGCGTAACGATACTGTCCGCGGTATTCGTTCTTATAGGTGGAGCAATGCTTAGATACGTCATTCTCAAAGCCGGATTTCT
>CAYMRE010000013.1:0-13663 GCA_964392755.1 uncultured archaeon | reverse complement strand
GTCGTTTTGGGGATTTTTGATGACGAGACCATGCAGAAGTTGGCTTTTGAATTAAACGTCTCCGAAACCGTCTTTGTAGATTCAAAAGATTTTAGATTGCGGTTTTTCACACCCACTAAGGAAGTAGATCTCTGTGGTCATGCAACAATTGGAGCTTTTTACGTTTTGAAACTGAAGGGTCTTGAGAGGGGTGTTTACACGGCAAAGACGAACGCTGGTAGAGTTAAGGTAAGATTGGACGATAAGGTTTGGTTGAACGTTAAGCCGAGACTTGTTTCAGATTGCGAAGTTGCCGTTGTCGATGTGGGAATAAAAGTTGGATTGAAGGAAGTTGAAAGTTTCGACCACCTTATGAGCTTAAAACCGTATGAAGTCGCCGATCTGTGTCGAAATTTGGATGTTGTAGGGATATACTTCTACACCTTCGACTCAAAATTTGATGCTTGCGGTAGGTTCTTCGCTCCAGACTACGGAATTCCCGAAGATCCCGTGACTGGGACGGCTAACTCAGCATTAGCCTACTATCTTTACACGACCGAAAAGCTCGTCAAAGATCGCTATGTTTTCGAGCAGGGGCACGCTTTGGGAAGAGAAGGAATCGTCTACGTTGAAGTTGATGAGGGTGTTTGGGTCGGCGGTGATGCAGTTTTAGTGCTTAGGGGTACGCTCGCACGTCAAACCAAAAAGATAAATTCATCGTAGATACATTTCGAGTATGCTCTATCAGTGTAAGGTGTGCGGTTACATTTACGATGAGAAAGAGGGTTGCCCTTGGTTCGAAAAGTTTGAGTTTGTATGTCCGATTTGCGGAAATACCGATTTTGAAAAGCTCGAGTAGTTATCTCTTCAAAATTCTAACCCCCTCCTTGCTACCCAATATAACCTCATCGATATTGCAAAAGAGTCCATTCTCGACAACACCAGCAATTGCGTTCAATCTTAGCTCAAGCTCCTTCGGATTTTCTATCTCACCGAAATCGCAGTCGACTATGAAATTCCCGTTGTCCGAAATAACAGGTCCGAGCTTCCCACTACCCTCTCTCAACTTGCAAAGTCCGCCCATCTCCTGCAATTTCTTTACAACGTGTCCGTAGGCAAACGGAATGACCTCTATAGGAACGGGCATGCTCAGTTTTTCTACAAACTTCCTCCCTTCAGCAATCACGACGAACCTCTTAGAGGCTTGGGAGACAATCTTTTCCCTCGTCAAAGCTCCTCCACCGCCCTTTATGCAGTTGAGATTTTTGTCGATCTGATCCGCTCCATCTATGCAGAGATCAAGCTCAGGATACTCGAACAGATCGACGACTCTCACACCAACCTTCAAAGCCAAAAAGTGAGACTGGTAAGAGCTGGGAACTCCGTAAACCTTCAAACCCTCTTTTCTTATTCTCTCACCCAGCCTTTCAAGAAATACCGCTACGGTAGTTCCGCTCCCGATTCCCAAAACCATGCCATCCTCAACCAGCTTTACAGCTTCTTCGGCAACAATCTCCTTTTCATTCATTTAACCACCTCTCCAATCTTTTAAAATCGACTTCAGCGGTCAAATCGACGCTTATGGGTGTAACACTCACATAACCGTTCTTCAAAGCGTGAATATCTGTCCCCTCTTCCGCATCTTCGATCTCAATCCCGTAAATCCAGTAATACTCCCTCCCGCGAGGATCATACCTTTTCTCAACTCTCGTCTTGTAGAGTTTTCTTGCTAATCTTGTGACGACTATCCTTTCATCAACAGCCTTTGAGGGAATGTTCACATTCAGAACGTCCACACCTTCTGGCAATCCATCTTTTAAAACTTTACGAGCGATCTTCCTCAAAACCCTCTTGGCTAAGCTGAAGTCGAACTCCTTGGGAAAGATTTCAAACTTCTCGTGATCTGGCATTTCCAGGGATATGGCTATTGCTTTGCTACCCTGCGTAGCTCCCTCTAAGGCTGAGCAAACTGTTCCTGAAGTTGTTACCGCCTCAGTTGACAAATTTTCACCGAGATTAATTCCGGAAACTATTAAATCTGGAATTTCACCGATAACCTCATAAATTCCCAAAATAACCGCATCCGTTGGAGTTCCATCTACGGCGTAAACTTCCATACCGTTTACGTGGACTTTGTGCATTCTTATAGGCGTCATTATCGAAATACTTCTCCCAACTCCGCTCTTCTGAATCATGGGGGCGACTACGTAAACATCTCCCAAATCCTTCAAAGCATCGTAACTGGCTCTCAATCCCAAAGAGTAAAGTCCGTCGTCGTTTGTAATCAGAATTTTGGGCTTCATTGAATTTCGATCTTCTTAAGTTTCTTCTCCTTTTTCTCTTCAACCCTCTTAATTCCCTCATCTATCAAGCATCTTAAAGCCAGCAAAATCTCTTTGTAAGCGTTCGCCATGTGCTCCTTGAACTCGTTTGGAAGAATTTCATCCGGTGTTGGTATTCTTATCCTAACCTCCTTCATGAATCAAGGTTTCTTCAAACGTTTAAAAGCTTATCACCTCGAAGTCCATGTACGGATACTTCATCTCTTCGACCCACTTCAAAGTTCCTTTAACTCTAACGTTTTCAACCTCAACAACCACTTCCGCTTTTAGCATCTCTGGTGAGAGCGTTGTGTATCCGAATTTCGATAGATTTCTCTTCAAAGCATCTCTACTAATCTCAACTTTTGCATCAACTACAAACGGTTGCAGTTTTACACAGCTTTCAATTGCCCTTTCTACAATCTCAACGTTCTCAAACCCAACTGGAAGTCCTATGAACTGATGAAAAATGGTTCCAAGCTTTATTCCCAGTTCGAAGCATGCTTTGCAAATCATAACCTAACTTTGAGTACGGGACTTATAATGTAGGCAAGGGTTAAGATCAAAGTGACATATACGAATGTGTCTAAAAATAAACTCAGCAGGATAATCACTCCGACAATACCCAAGACGACTTTGTTCTTTACCTTGATATATCTGACTTTGCTGACCATCAATACCGAGAGTATTAAAGCAACTATGTGAATGTACGGAAAATCTGCGATAGTAAGGCACGCAAGGCATAGGGCTGAAGCCGTTGTGGGCAATCCTAAAAAGTCTTCATACCTCAGCACGTTGAACCTCGCAAGTCTGTAAACACACGATAGGAGGTATGGAATCGAAACGTAAAGCAAGTTCATTTTGAAAAGTATTAGGGATGGTAGTACTCCGAAGGATACAACATCAGCGAGGGAATCCAATTCCTTGCCTAAATCGCTACACCCCTTTTTCCTTGCAACGAATCCGTCGATTCCGTCCATTAGAACTGAGATCATGATAAACTTAACAGCTAAGATCAGGTTTCCACTTGAAGCAATACATATTCCCAAGAATCCAGATGTAGCGTTAAGTATTGAGAACAAGTCTGCAAAGCTAAACCTTGACTGCAATCGTCTCACCAGCCTTTACTCTCTCACCAACTCTCTTAACAAACTTAAAGCCTTCAGGAATCTCGATTACGACTCTGGAACCCATAACGATCATACCTATTTTTTCACCTTTTCTAACCCTTTCTCCCTCTTTGACAAAGCAGATTATTCTTCTTGCAAGAAAACCGGCAATCTGAACTACTTTAAATGTTCCATGATCGGTTTCTATGTATATTTCGTTCCTCTCCGAATCGGAATTCCTTATAAAGGCTGGAAGCTTTGATCCCTTACTGTAAACAATCCTCCTTACAACCCCGTCAACCGGACTTCTATTTACATGACAATCGAAGATATTCATGAAAATCTCAAGTCTTCTTTCGCTGACGTAGTCTATCTTCCCATCGGCTGGTGAAACGACCCCCTCTTCAATATCCCTATCGGGATCCCGAAAGAATAAGACGGTTAGTGCTATTATGGGTAGCAGGATGATTAGTAAGTAAGGATTGAAGAGAGATAGAGGTAGTAGGAGAAATTCCAGCGCAACGAACTTTAAACCCTGCCTAACGATCATTTCTTATCACCTTCTCAATTTCCCCCTTGAGGTTGACTATCAAGTTTTCGAGTTCTGGCAGTTCTCTGAAGACTAAAAGCGTTATGATTATAAGAGAGATCAGTGCCAAGAACTTCGCTACGACGTGATGTGCGATGTAGAAACTGTTCTCACCAAACCAGCTGTATCCGTAAGACGCAAGCACAAAAACGTTTCTGAACAAGTTTAGTACGTATATAACTGGAACGGAAACCAAAAAAGCCTTTACCTTTCTGCCTAAATCGGCTTTGACACCAAAACATGCCCCGGCAAAGAGGGCCATACTCTCTATACCCGTGCATGGCAATATTATTTTGACACCCCTACCGTTGAGCGTAATCTCATTCCAACCCAATTTTTCAAACTCGAAACCTAAAAATCTGCCCAAAGTAAGTGTTTGATCAGTTACGGCTTTTATGAGTGCAATTTTGAGAGGTTCATACAGCTCGAACGGGAAGTAAAATGCTATAGCGAGAAGCGAAAACCTCGTCGTTTCGATCATGACATCCAAGTCTCCTTTTAGTGTCGTGTATCCCATGAGGGAAAAGAGTAGAAAGGCTAGCGTGAACACTATCGTGTTAAAGTAGTCGTTAATTGCAAGAAAGTACGGTACGTTTTGAAAAAATGCAAAGCCAGTCAAGAGCCAAGCGATAAAGCCCACAATTCTCCTCCTGCTGAGTATGAATATCAACATTAAAAGCGATGATAATACTATCAGCATCCTCAGGAAGTTCTCAAGAGGATTTTAAAACTTTCTACGCATTCTATACTCCACAAACAGTTCCTCAATTTTATCGAGCTTTTTCTTCCTTATCTCTTCCAACTTGACCCTGTAAACCCTATCAAAGCTCTCAGCGTTAATTAGGGCAAATGTCTGGCTTTCGATTATATCTACCTCATCTGCAGATATGACTGGAATTTCTCTCTCCTCCAAAATCGACTTTGCTAGGTGGGACATCTCGTTCTTGACTATGACCGCTTTAACCTTCTTTTCGCAGAGATACTCGGCGTTACTCTTACCACCGCAACTCGCATCACGTATAAGAACTATGTCTCCCTTATTTATACTCAATTCCCTTTCAAGTTTGTCTATTTCATCCTTCGTGAACTTTTTGAGAACCTTCACTTCTATCCATCCTTCAAATTCTAACAGCTTCATCTTTCTAAGTCTCTCTATTTCCTTTTCGAGTTCTTCAATTCTTTTGTCCCTTTCTTTCAGAGCCTTTCTGAGTTCTGCTATTTCACTCTGCAAAGACTTGACCAAGTTGTCCCTTCTAATTCTTTCGTAGCTCTCCTTAGACATCTCCACTATCTTTCCTCTCAGTCTTTCAATCTCTTCACTCAACTCCTTTACCTTTCTTCTAAGGAGCTCATTCTCCTCTCTAAGTTCCTCAAGTACCTTGATGTTAACAGTTGGAGTTGTAACCTTATCCTTCCTCTCAACCTTCTCCTCCCTTTTTTCCTTCTCCTCCTTTATGATGTCTTTCAGAGAGTTTCCCCTTATGACTTCAGCCTTAACAAAATCGACATCCAAACCAGCTGGAACCCTCTTTTCGATGTTTCTTATCTTGTTTTTGAATGTGTTGTAGGCTGATATTGCCACCGCTATGGCATCCCTTTCATGATCGTTTAGGTAACTGTAGCCAGATGTTATCTGTCTCTTCTTTTCAACGCTCATATCCTCTTTGGGAGTCCACAAAACAGCATTAAACGATGCTTTAAGTTTAAGGACGAGTTCCGGCGGATTAGATTTGTCGGTTGCAACAACTACGGGCTTTCCTACAGACGTTATGTAATCGATGATCTCACCGCAACTCCATCCCTTCTTACTTTTTACATCCAAGAGATTTCCGTTCAAGTCTACCATTGCAACAGCCGTTGTAGTTCCGGGGTCTATTCCAACTATAACGAAAGGCTTGGTCTTTCTTAGTGGAATGAATTCTATCTTTTCCTTCTCAACCGCCTCAACCTTCACCTGAACATCTCCAAATCTGAAGGAGTTTATTGGAATCGAGCTTTTTGGTGCGTTTACCACTAAAACGCCCTTCGAAATTCCCCCGTAACCACTTTTAACGCTCTCAACATACTCTAAACCAAGTTCATCAAGCTTACTTTTTATTTCGTTGAAAACCTGCCTTACGGAGTTATGTACCTTCCTCTTGTACTTCTTCTGTCTCCAACCACCCCTTCCAAGACTTCTGTTTCTCGAAACGGTTATTATCGTCCTATCCATGAAAACGGAAACTTCCTCACCCACTCCAAGTTTTGCCAAGTACGCGCAGGCTTTTGCTTCATCAATTGGATTTCTTGGATTTATCGTTAGCCCAAACCTCTTCGCTAATACGGGGAGGGGATGCTTTCCAGCAACTTGAACGAGTTTTGTTTTTGGTGGGGCTTGTCTCAGAAACGTTACGAGTTCATCCTTTGAATTGAACAATTCGAAGACGTTATCGACCGCTACAATCTCGGGTTTGTACCTTCTGATGAGTCTGAATAGCTTGATCTTCGACACTACCTTCTCATCTTCATTTTCGAGCACGAACAACGCGTATCTGTTACTACCAACGATGTCTACGCCGAAGGTTACCACTTCAACTATTTAGATTGATATTGTTGATATTGATTTTGGTTAACGGTTTAAAAGTTTCCACAATCTCTTTAACATAATCGCATCCTCCTCCAAGTTGGGACTCTCAACGATAACAGTTCCATCCACCCTAAAATCCTTAAAAGCCCTCAGCAATTCTTCGTACTTAAAGTCTGATTCTCTTAAGTTGAGATGTCTCTTCTCACCTTTTAGTCCGTACTCTATTCCGCTCACGTGAACGTGCAAAGTTTTCAGAGCATCGGATCCCAAGAAACCTTCGACCATCTCAAGTATTTGGCAAAACTCTTCGTAACTGTTAAACGATCCATACCTCGCATGTATGTGTGCAAAATCTATGCATGGAAGTATCTCAAGCTCCTGACAGAGCCTTAAAGTTTCCTCTAAATCTCCGAATTGCGAGGGCTTTCCTGTGGTTTCAGGTCTGAGCATGACTCCCCTATCTTTAGCAAATTCAACAATCGGCTTGAGATTATCTCTTATTCTCCTGAAGGTAACTTCCTTAGAGCGTTTTAGATAGTATCCGGGATGAAAAACGATATCCTTAGCAAAGATTCCACCAATCTCAACCGTCTTCTTCAATCTCTCGATGCTACCACTCAACTTTTCCCCATCGGCATTGAGGTTTACGTAGTAGGGTGCATGGACCGAAAGCTTTACATCTAAGCTCTCAGCGACTTCTTTAACTTGTCTCGCCATGTCTAAACCCATCTTAACCCCTCTAACAAACTGTACCTCCATAGCATCCAAGCCGAGTTCCCTTATAGTTCTTACACCTCCAATAGTCGATCTGTCTTTTGAGCAGTTTGGAACTCCCGCAGTTCCGAATCTCATATCTCACCACCCAACTCCACTATCAAACGAAGATCGTAAAGTCTATCAGCAATTTCAACGATGTATTCGTGATCTTTAAGCCTAACTATCCAATCTTCGGGAATTGAATCGACACCCAACTCACATCCCTTCAAACCGCACGCCATTGCACATATAGAATCCGAATCCCCTCCCACATTCGCAGACTTAACTGCACAATCTTTAAAGCTTTCAGTTGAGAGGAACACGTTGATTGCCAGAGGTATGCAGTCGTAAACCGAAATAGAGTTACCAATTCTGTCAACAACAGTCTCAACATCTTCTCCAACTAGATCGTAAGCTAAACTTATCTTATCTGCTAAGAGTTCGTCGTATCTCCTTACCCTTCCAATAACCTCCTCGATCAGTTCGTCATGACTGAAGCCGTTGATAACGCAAGCAACTGTTAAGGCGTAAGCTATTGCTCCTACAGCTGAAGAACCTCTGTGAGTTACGCTTGCAGATATGATAGCATACTTCTCAACCAAATCCAGATTAAACGAGTAAACCAAACCGATAGGCAAAACTCTCAAACTCGCACCACAGCTGTCGGACTCAACACCAGACTCAAACCAGTGTGCTCCCAACTTTAGCTTTTCTAAGGCTCTCCTCGTTGTCCATCCTATTCGATTGCTCCTCAAATTCAACAACCTTACGGACAGATCGGCGGGATCGAGGTACTTCTTGCTCAATAGGGATTCCGCAAGTATCAGCATCTGCTCGGTATCGTCCGTCCACTCTCCTGCCTTCAAATCTCCAAGAGGAGAGTCTAAAAAGTCCTCTATCCTACCGAACACCTTCTTAACTTCATCGAGCTTTAAGCCCTCAGCTGGCATTCCCAAGGCATCTCCTATTGCAAATCCGAGCAAAGCACCTCTGAACTTTTTGAGCATCGTAGGATGTGGGCAAACCTTATTTATATAGCATACCCCCCAACAACGTGGACGTTGCGGTATACAGGAGTGAAGTTGAGGGTGTTGCAACGCCACCCCCTTCGAAGAGCTACACGCACAGAGCGTTCATAGCCTCAGCTCTTTCGAGGCATTCTAAAGTTTACAACCCCTTAATAGCCGAAGATACCCTCGCAACCCTCCGGTGTTGTAGAGGAATTGGTGCAAGGTTCTTCAGACACGAGTGCTTTGAATTCTTCGGTTGTAATGAAATAAAATCGGGTTACTACTACGTTTCAAACTCCGGAACAACTTTGAGGCTTTTTATGGGTATTCTATCTCTATCGAAGGGTGTTTCTGTGCTGGATGGTGACGAGTCTATAAGGAGAAGACCCAACTTGGAGCTTGCAAAGGCATTGATGAAATTAGGGGCAAGAATTAAAGGTTTCGGAGATTTTTCAGCACCGATTTTGATCGGAGGGATGCTGAAAGGAGGTAACGTCGAAATTAAGGCTATAAGCTCGCAGTTCGTATCTTCATTGCTGTTTTCGTTGCCACTCGCCAAATTCGATTCCGAGGTTAGGGTGTTACACGTGAAATCCAAGCCCTACATAGATATAACACTTCACGTACTTGAGGAGAGCGGAATAAAATTGGAAAGGGAGAATGATACATTCTACATCGAATGCGGGCAAGAGTTTAGGCTTAAGAGATTTGATGTGCCAGCGGATTTCTCATCCGCAAGCTATTTAATTGCAAGCGGTGTTTTGGCTGGAAGGGTTGAGCTTAGAGGAGTTTACGATTCGAGACAGGGAGACAAGGCTATAGTTGACATCGTAAGGAGTATGGGCGGAAATGTTAGGTGGAAGAAAGAGGAGGGAGTACTGATAGCGGAGAAATCGGAGCTTGAAGGAATAGAAGTGGATGCGGGTGATATACCCGATTTGGTTCCCACGATAGCTGTTTTGGGGGCTGTTGCCAAGGGAAAGACGGTGATATACAATGCAGAGCATCTGAGATACAAAGAGACCGACAGAATTGAAACAACTTACAGAAATCTGAAGGCTCTCGGTATTGAAGTTGAAAAGAGGAGAGATGGGTTGGTCATCAGGGGAGGAAACGTTCATGGAGGTGTTGTGGATTCGTACGGAGATCACAGAATTGCCATGGCTTTTTCAATCTTGGGACTTGTTGCGGATAAAATTATCGTGAAAAATGCCGATGTTGTTTCGGTTTCATTCCCCGACTTCTTCGAGGTTCTGAAGAATCTCGGCGCTAAGGTAGAGTTCGTCTAATCAACAAATTTTTAACTTAGGAACTAACTTTGACCATGATTCCAGCTATCTACAAGAATCTCTGCCACGTTTGTGGTAACGACTTTGACACCGAAGAAGCTGAAAAGGGTATTTGCAAGAAGAAAAATAAAGTCATGTGTAGATTTTATGAGGACTTCATCGTTGAAGAATTCTTCAAGTTCTTCAAGAAGATTGTAGGTGAACCGAGAGCCATTCAAAAGTTTTGGGCGAAGAGAATTTTGAGGGGTGAAAGCTTTGCTGCTGTAGCACCAACTGGTATAGGCAAGACTACTTTTGGTTCCGCTATAGCACTTTTCTTGGCTTTGAGGGGTAGAAAATGCTATATCATACTTCCTACGACGCTTTTAGTTAAACAGGTTGTCGAAAATTTGGAGAAATTCTGTGAGAAGCTCGATTTGAAAGCTGGATTTAACGAGCTTGGTGATCCAACAATTTTATATTATCATAGTAATGTTAAAAAGGACGAGAAGGAGAGATTTTTCAAGCTATTAGAGGAGGGTAAATTTAGCATACTCGTAACAACAGCCCAGTTCCTCCCGAGATACTTCCCTCAGATGAAGCATTTGAGGTTCAACTTCATATTTGTAGATGACGTTGACTCGATCTTGAAAGCTTCTAAGAATGTGGACAGGATACTTCAGCTTCTCGGCTTCTACTACGATGCAAACGAAAGGAAGTGGAAAGGAAAGGCTAAAGGCTGTTTGATGGTTTCTACGGCTACAGCTAAGAAGGGGCAGAAGGTTAAGCTGTTCAGAGAACTCTTGAACTTCGATGTGGGAACTTCTACACATGCGGTAAGAAACATCGAAGATGTTGCGATAAACAGCGAGGACGTTAACATTCTACGTGAGATTCTGAAAAAGATGGGAACTGGAGGACTCATATACGCTAGAACTACTGAAGAGGCGGAGAAACTCTACGAGATTCTGAAAGATGAGTTTAAGGTAGGGATAGTTACAGCTGGAAGGAAGAAGGATTTCGATCTGTTTGCGGAAGGTGAAATAGACTACCTCATCGGTACAGCTTACTACTACGGAACGCTCGTGAGGGGCTTGGATTTGCCCGAAAGGATAAGGTTCTGCGTATTCTACGGTGCACCGGTTTTCAGAGTGAGAGTTGAAGATGTAGACACAGCGAGCGTCGGTATAATTAAGGTTCTGGCAATGATTTTCAGGGACAACGAAGAGGTAAAGAAGTTCGTGCCTTACTTGGCTGTAATAGATAAGAAGCCAGAAGACTTTGAACAACTCAAATCCATCCTGAAGAAGTTGATAGAGAGGGGAGAAGTTAAGGAGAGAGATATAGTTGTCAGAAAGGGAGAAATAATATTCCCTGATGTTAGAACATACATTCAAGGTTCTGGAAGGACGTCAAGGCTCTTCGCTGGAGGTATAACAAAAGGTGCAAGCTTCCTCATGGAAGAGGATCCAGAAGTTTTCAACGCATTCATCGAGAGGGCTAAATTCTACGATATAGAGTTCAAGAGTTTGGAAGATGTGGATTTTGAGAAACTGATTAAGGAGATAGATGAGAGTAGAGAGAGGTACAGAAAGAGGGAACAGTTCGACATAATTAAGCCGACTCTTTTCATAGTCGAAAGTCCTACAAAGGCAAGGCAAATTGCGAGGTTCTTTGGACAACCAAGCGTTAAGGTTTTTGAAGAAAATGGAGAGCTCCAGCTTGTAGCTTACGAAGTTCCAACGCCGGAATACGTCTTGATCGTTACCGCTTGCATCGGTCACGTTACCGATTTGATAACCAACATGGGATTCCACGGCGTAATAACCAACGGTAAATTCATTCCAATTTACGCTTCGATAAAGCGTTGCAGAGATTGCGGTTATCAGTTCACGGAAGAAAGGGAGGATTGTCCGAAGTGCGGAAGTAAGAACGTAGACGATTCCAAGAGAAGGATCAAAGCTTTAAGAAAGTTGGCTCACGATGTCGATTTAATAATAATTGGAACAGATCCAGACAGCGAAGGAGAAAAGATTGCTTGGGATCTAAGAAACTTACTGGCTGGATGCGGTGAAATTAGGAGGGCGGAGTTCCATGAAGTTACAAGAAGGGCAGTCAGTGAAGCTCTGAAAAATTTGAGGGACATCGACGAGAATTTGGTTAAAGCTCAGATTGTAAGAAGGGTAGAAGATAGGTGGATAGGATTCGTTTTGAGCCAGAAGCTCTGGGAAGTTTTTGGTGACAGAAACCTTTCAGCTGGAAGGGCGCAAACACCAGTGTTGGGATGGGTCATTCAGAGGTACGAGGAGTACAAGCAGAAGAAGAAGGTAGCAATAATTAGAGATTTGGATCTAACTTTAGATGTCGAAGATTCCAAGGAGGAGCTTGAACTTGAGATAGAGCTTTTAGAGGAGAGGGAGGAGGAGAGAGTACCCCTACCCCCCTACACTACGGATACAATGCTGAGAGATGCAAACGCGATTCTGAAAATTCCTGCAAGAGATGCGATGAAATTAGCCCAAGACCTCTTCGAATCGGGATTGTGCACGTACCACAGGACTGATTCAACAAGGGTGAGCGAAGTGGGTTTGAGAATTGCAAAGGAGTACTTAGGGGATGATTTCGTTCCGAGAGATTGGTACATGGAAGGTGCTCACGAATGTATAAGACCGACAAGACCTATTCCGAAGGATACACTGCAGAGGCTAATTCAGGAAGGAGTAATTCAAGTTGAAGAGATAACTTCGAGACACCTTGCGTTATACGACTTAATCTTCAAGCGTTTCATGGCTAGTCAGTGCAAACCTTACAGGGTGAAGGTTGCAAGATACCTGATTAGGTACGACGGTAAAGAAATTGAGGAGGAGAGGGTACTTGAAGCTGAAGGAAAGGCAGTAGAGCTTTACAAATGGAGTGTCTGGGTTAAATCGGAGTTACCGACTGGTAAAGTTAGAGTTAAGGCAGAGATAAGAACAGTTCCAAAGGCACCGCTATTTACTCAGTCTGACATAGTCAGGCTGATGAAGGAGAGAGGAATCGGAAGACCTTCAACATACGCAACAATCGTCGATAGGCTCTTTATGAGAAACTACGTCATCGAGAAGAACGGAAGGGTTATTCCGACGAAGAGGGGTATAGACGTATTCAACTACCTTGCATCGAACTACGGTAAGTTCGTTTCGGAGGATAGAACGAGGTTACTTGAGGAAAAGATGGATGCAGTCGAGAGGGGAGAATTAGATTACTTCAAAGCTTTGCAGGAGCTTTACGAGGAGATAAGAGAGATAGCGTAATTTTTGATCCAGTCTTAACGTTTCTGAGAGGTAACAAATAACATAAAACTTTTTATAATTGTTACTTAAGTTGAAAACATGGAGGAGAACATAACGAGGATAGGGGTAAGCCTGCCGAAGAATTTACTCGAAGAGTTTGACTCCATAATAAGAACAAGAGGATACTCATCGAGGAGTGAAGCGATAAGGGATGCTATAAGGAATTACATAATGGAGTACAAGTGGCTAGAAAGAGAGGAGGGAGAGATTGTTGGAGTCGTTTATATAATATATGATCATACCGTAAAGGGTGTTAGCGATGCAATTATCGATTTGCAACACGAATTCTTAGACGTTATAACCACAACCATGCATATCCATTTGAGTAAGGATTACTGCCTTGAAATAATCCTCGTAAAGGGAGATATGAAAAAAGTGAAGGCTTTGGTGGATAAAGCCACAACCATAAAGGGTGTTATGAACGTCAAACTTGTCACAGCTGTGAAGGGTTGACGCAAGTTTTAAATAGCAGTGGAACATAACACATTTTTGGAAGCGGGGTGGGGTAGTCAGGTAATCCCGGCGGGCTCATAACCCGCAGATCGGCCGTTCAAATCGGCCCCCCGCTACTATTGAATATTTTTAGTGTTTCAGCTTATCCTTAAGCTTCTCGAATTCTCTTGGAATTGCAGAATCAATCTTCTTTGCAAATTCTGCAAGTGCAGATCGTGTGTATATGTTAAACCTATAGAAGTCACGCTTGTAGTAATCATTTCTAATCCTTACACGTTTA
>CAYMRE010000012.1:0-13841 GCA_964392755.1 uncultured archaeon | reverse complement strand
TCTTGATCTCCACCTCGTATCCTTTCTCTTTGAGCTTTTCCACTACCTTTGCAGTCTGAGCCAATGCTAACTTACTCCCTCTCGTTCCAACTACAACCTTCTCAGACATAAGCCGAATGCTTCTATTGTTTTCTCAACATCTTCCATGCTGTGAGCATAGCTCACGAAACAAGTTTCGAACTGGGAAGGTGGTAGGAATACTCCGTTTTCGAGCATCTTCCAGAAGAATTCCATGTATTTATTTTTATCAAGTTTCAGAGCATCAGCATAGTTCTTGGGCTTTTCACCGAAGTATACGCAGAACATCGATGCAATGCTGTTTATCTCAAGATTTGCGTTCGAGTCTTCTATCTGATCTCTTAAGCCTTTGACCAATTCTTCTGTGATTCCATTCACAACATCTATAACCCTATTTTCGATCATAAATTTCACAGTCGTGTAGCCGGCTATCAAGCTTAGGGGATTTCCGCTAAATGTTCCAGCCTGATAGACGTTGCCCGAAGGTGCTACGTGTTCCATGATCTCCCTTTTCCCGCCAAATATTCCAATCGGCAACCCACCACCAGCTATCTTACCCAATGTCGTTAAATCCGCTTCAATTCCGTAAAACTCCTGAGCTCCACCCAAAGCCAATCTAAATCCCGTTATAACCTCATCGAATATCAATAGGACGTCGTTTTCCGCAGTAATTTTCCTGACCTCCTTTAGATAACCTTCTTCAGGAACTATCAAGCTTGCATTGCCCATCACCGGTTCCATTATTACACATGCCAAATCCTCCCTATTCTTCTCCACAACTTCCGCAAGGCTTTCAACATCGTTGAACGGAACTTGCAAGGTGTTTTTCACAAAATCAGAAGGAACTCCAGCAGAATTCGGAATTCCGTGTGTGGTTGCACCACTTCCAGCTTTTACTAAAACGGCATCGTGCGAACCGTGAAAACTTCCTTCTATCTTCAAAATCTTGTTTCTACCAGTAAAACCCCTCGCAAGCCTTATTGCTGACATAGTAGCCTCACTTCCGGTGTTTACGAACCTCAGCATTTCTATACTCCTGTAGAGTTTTGTTATAAGCTTCGCATACTCAACTTCAAGCTCTATCGGGGTTCCGTAGAGCCATCCCCTCTCTAACTGCTCCTTAAGTGCTTCTTTAACTAACGGATTTGCATGTCCTAAGATTAGAGGACCGTAGGCTAAGCAGTAATCGATGTAACAGTTACCATCCACATCGTAAATTTTGGAACCTTCAGCCTTAGCGGTGTAGAATGGAAACGGTTTAACAGCTCTAACGGGACTACTTACACCTCCCGGTAATAGATTCACTGCCTCTTCGTAAAGTTTCCTTGACTTTTCAAGCTTCATGTCCCTAATTTGTTAAACGGATTAAAAGGTTTACAGCTTAACCTTCAGCGTAACAACTTCGAAGGGTTTCACGTCAACCTCAACAACGTTTCCGCTCACCTTGACATCTTTTCCAAACTCCCTCTCAAATTCCTCGTTCGTCTCCTCAAGCATGTTTACGACCTTAGCATCTTTAACCTCTTTGAAGAACGTGAGTCTCGCTTTAACTTCGCTACCTTCAGCCTCATAAAACCTCACAATCACACCGTCTCCATCCTCAGCAAGCTTGAAAGCAGTTAAAATCACGTTGTCTGGCTCAATCCTTAAAAAGCTCCTCTTTAACCTGTACTTTCTGTTTCCCGGAACTTGTAATGCCACCAAGTTATAGTTGAACTCGTAACCCATCTTGTAAACCTTGGCAGTTCTCCAGTCACCTTCGTGAGGATAGACGGCATATCTGAAGGTGTATTTCTTAAGTTCTCTCGCATCTGGAACGGGAATTACAGGTCCGGCAGATCCGTTGGAGAGTATACCCACCGATCTGAGCAGTGTTATGTAGATGTTTCCGTCCCTAACCTCATTCTCCGGATTACCCCTGTTTAGAACAGCTAAACCTTTCTCACCATCACTGTAGTCGATCCACCTCAGTGAAGGATAAACTCCCGATGGTTTTTCCTTCCAATCTCTCAGCTTGAAGTAGTAAGTGTTCGTTTTCCTGTTAACCGCTCCAAACTGGCATTCACATGTGTATTCTGGGAGTTTCATATCCGTCTTGAATCGAACTCTCAATCTAACCCTTGGATGCCTGTTGTCCACGTAGGTTACGAAGTCTATACGCGGTATGTCCCTGTAAACGATTATCTTCTTTCTGAATGAGATGAACCTGTGCCTCCACATCAGCGGTTTAAACCTCTCGGTGTATCTGTAGGGCCATCTAACGGAATAGTAGTCCGTGTGGATGTTGATAACCCTCCTCAGCGGTGACTTCTCAATCCAGAAGTTCTTAACTCTGAAAGATCCGAACTGCAATCCCTCGCCTCCTTCAGTCTTGATAGGTATGTCTATGTCTTCTCTGTGGTAATACAAATCGCCTATTTCACTCTCAATTACAATCTCGTTTCCGTCTCTAAAGATTGTTTTCCCGTTCTTCGTAACGGTTATCAATCCATCCTCTGGCGAGAACGTCACGTTGAAGTGCTTGGTCTCAATCGTGTTTCCTACAATCCTTATGAAGTCCTTCTCTCTTCTCCTCTTCCTCCTTTCGACTATCTTGTAAACCTTATATCCCAAGGCTGGAACCGTAGCTACGAATCCTATCCTTGCGTAACTTAAAGATTCGTCGTCGTATCTCCTAAACCTGATCACCTCGACATCTATCTCCTCGTCCCCGCATCTCAAACCTTCTATCCTGTAAACCTGCCCTTCATCGAAGTTCAAATCAACTTCAACCCAGTTTGTAACGTCCCAGCTGAGAGGATTGAAGACTATAACATCTCCGAAATCTTCTCCGTCGCTATCTTTCTCAATTATCTCCTTCAAAACCCTGGGAGTGAGGTAACTCAGCTTCGTCTTCAGGAAATCGATGTCGTGTTTTACGTTTTGATAACCGGTATCCATGCTTGTTCCCGGAACCACATCGTGGAAAGCCATAAAGAGGACTTTTTTCCAGCAGTTATTCAGTTCCTCAACTCTGTACTCCCCACCTAAGAGATAGTTTATAGTCGAGAATCGCTCAAAGAACAGTAACCAGTTCTCGAACTTTCTCAAATTCTTCTTAACCCATATTCTGCTCGAAGCGGTATCTGGAAAAACCTGTGAATACTTTCCAGAGTACATTTCTCCCTTTCTCACTGGCAATCTATCCTTAAACTTCTCAATAGCCTTGAAAAATTCAGATGGAGTTGCGATTTTCATTAATGCCCTGTGTTTCTTGTTCCACTCCTCAACAACCTTCGGAGTTTCCTCCTGTGGCGGAATAGAACCACTGCCGGAAGGCATCAGGATGTGATTTGAAAAGGCAACCCTCTTAAGCTTCGCATAAGCCTCCTCAAGCCTATCCAAATACAAACCCGCTCTGTAACCTAATGGGAAAAAGTGAGCGATTATCCTCGTCCCATCAAGCCCTTCCCAAAGGAACTCTGAAGGCTTTACTTCGGGACTTCCCCTTCTAAAGGCGACGTACTTGTAACCGCACTTCCTGTAAATTTGCGGGAGTTGAGCGTTCAATCCAAAGCTGTCCGCAACCCACATAACCTCAACGTCAACACCAAACTTCTCCCTGATGTACTTCTTTCCGAAGAGTATCTCTCTGATCAACGTCTCCTCCTGAGGTAACATGGTGTCCGCCATCACGTATTCTCCGTCCGCAATCTCTATCCTGCCCTCTTTGATGTACTCCCCTATCTTTTTGAAGAGGTCGGGATACCTCCTTTCCACCTCCTCAAGAAGGTGCGTCTGCTCTATCAGGAACTTGTACTCTTTCGAATTCTCCATTATCTCTACAACTTTCTTAAGAATAATGTCTATATTGATATAAAAATAGTCTTCTTTTGTAAAAATCCACATCGCATCGTAATGCGAGTGAGGGACTAAATATATCACATCCCTGTCCTCCATTCAACCACCCCTCTAACAGTCGGATAGAACGAACTTCTTAACAACTTCGATCCATCCATCCGTTGCTACCCCCTCAGCTTTGTAAACTTCAAAGTCAACATCAATCCAACCATCCCTATTCCTAACAAGAGCGGGTATATCTACCTCTTTCAGCATCGGTATATCTGTGTAGGAGTTACCGATACCTATCGTTACAACTTCTCCGTACAAATCCCTGTAGAACTTGGTAAGCAACTTAACAGCCTTACCTTTATCAGCGCCTTTCCCGTACACGTGGATAAACCTTCCACCTATCTGAACGTTAAAGAACTTCTGGAGGTAACGTATCACACCCTCATCCGCTTCAACTATCGTTTCGCTGAACTCCCTTCTCTTTGCCAATTCAGCCATTTCCAAACTCAACCCCGTAACCTTCGCAACTTCTTCGACGCTCATAAATGCGTAGCTTTTGATGTGATGCCTCTCTTTGAGCGATAGCAAGTGGCGGATTATGACTTCTCTGTCCACTCCGAGTATCAAAGCTTCGTATTCATCCCTCTCGACTCCTATCCTCTTTCCAAAATAGTTTTTAGGCAAATATATCGCAGATCCGTCTTCAACAATAAAGGGATCTCTGACTCCGAGCATCCTCCTGAATATCTCCTGTTCAAACCTCGTCTTTGCCGAAACAAATACTATAGGAACGTTCAGCTCCTTAATTAGTCCCAATGCCTTATCGCATCGATAGTTCTCGTCAAGCAAGGTTCCGTCCAAGTCTGTGAAAATTACCTTGTTAACCATAGTACATGAACGTCTCGGTGTACTTCTCAAAGACTTCAGCGAACTTCTTGAGGTCTATATCGCATATAGGTGGCATCCTGATACACTTCTTTATATCTCTCTTGCTCTTAACGATCTCGTTGTTCTTCAACTCCTCGAATATCTTCTCCTTCAGCTCCTCCTTCGCAAGCTCGCTGTGATATATAACCGCCAAAGAGGCTAACAGCATCTCCTTTATGTGTTCCTCACCCTTCTCTTCATGCACATGTGGATTTATCGTTTCCACTTGGTATATGGAAACACCGCTACTCAAGGCATCTTTGAATCTCGTTCCCCCTTCCCAAAATTCCTCCAAGAGGTAGATTATCTGGTAAGGTTCTATGGAGTAACCCGTTGAAAATTCCATTATCTCCGCCAACTTCATTGTCATCGCATGCTCTCCCGCATTTCCGGTCTTCATGATGATTGTTTCGAAACCGGTTTTCATGGATAAAAGCATGTTTATGTATCTGTTCGTTATCTCGCTTACCCTGCCCCACTTTCTGAAGTAGAGTCTGTCCTCCATAACCTTGGGTTTGTACCTCCAGTGAAGTCTTACCATCGCATATGGTGTCTCAGCTAAACTCAGAACTCCAGCGTATATGCTGACGTACTCGTTTACCGAGCATGGGATGTAGTTGTCCGCATCCACGAATCCAACGTAATCGCATCCAAACATCTTCGCCAGAATTATCCCTACTACCATTCCCTCCCCCTTACCGTCCCTAACTACACCCGTCTTATCCAATATGGCATTGTATCCCACCTCTTGGAATGCCAAGCTCAGTCCCGGATCTTTCTGATGAATTATAGCAATCTTCTGGTTCGATATTTTGTGGAAGTTTGAGACCAAATCGCACTCAAGCTTGAAAGAGTCCTGCTCAACCCTTCTACTGTTGGAGACAACTATTACAGTGCAATCATCGGGTATAGACCTTAAAACGCCATCCAACAGATGCAATCTCTCATCCTTCACGGGTATGATGACAGCCATTTTGCTGAATATCTCCTTCAGTTCATCCCTCGAAAATCCTCTAATTAGTGGAGCTATTACCTTACCAGATTCAAGTTTGAGCACCTTTTGAAGTTCGTGAATCTTTACACTGCCAAAAACCTCACTATGCTTTGGTAGCTCGATGAGCATTGATTCGACTCTGCTTGAGAGTATATAAATGTTTCATAACATCAGATAGGCTAAAAACAGGCTCAGAAGTGTTAAGAGACCTGCAGGAATAAGATAACGGGTGTAAACCTTTTCTAAGTTTGCAGAGTAGTACTCTCTCGTAAGTATCAGGCAGAGATGAAGGGGAGAAAACATCACACCCAATATTCCAGCGCCAACGACCAGCATAAGATTTTTCGCCACCAATTTCTCACCGATTCCGGTGAAAGGTGTTAAGAGGGGAATAGCCAAAGCTGCGTAGCCGGACTCTATTCCTGTAACAAAACCCAGTACGAAAGATAGAATGGTGGCGGTTATAGGTTGAGGAATTCCCAACGATGTCAAATCCTCAAAAAGCTCGTGGGAAGAACCAGTTTTTATTATTAAATCCTTATAGTACAGCAGAGCAACGATTAGAAGGTAAATCTTCAGATTGATTGCCTTTTTAGCGACTTCCCTCAAGCTGGGTTTTCTGAAAATGTAGAGGAGAGATACAGCGACTGTCAGAGATACCGTGAGGTCTACACCCAGCACCGTCAACACCACAACGATCAGAATGGGTGTGAGATATAGAAAACCCCGCAGATCCTTCGGATTGTTTGACCTTTCAAGAGATACAAAGGGTAATCCGAAGGCTATCATCGCCAAAGTTATAAGGTAAGTCGACTTGAGTAGAGTTAGATAGCCTATTTCGAGAATTGCAAGCGTTATTATGACGCTCGGATAGATCGGATCCAAGCAAGCCCAAACGTGCCTGAACCAGTAGTTCAGGAAGGTTGCCTTCTCGGGAGATATTTTAAAACTTTTGACGATGTCTCTCAGCATGACAGCGGAAACTATCGCTCCACCGGGCATAGGTAAAAGTCCGATCATCGCAGGAATTACGAACGCGCTTGCCTTTCCGAACAACGAGAGTGAAGATTGAGTTATCATATCTAAAGCTCCGGATTCCTTCATCGAATAGGCTAATGTGAATGCCAAAGTGATTATAATCAAGAACTTGAGCGTTTGGAAAGACGTTACGGTTGAAAACATCACGTTAAAGCAATCCAGTCCAAGAGTCAGAATTCCAAGAACAAAGGCACCTACAATTACCGCTACGCTTACGTGAAATCTCCTGATCAGTATCAGAATGGTTGCGATGGATATTAGAAGGCAGAGCGATGTTTTCATACATAAATCTTCGTTATCTCGCCCATTCCCTTACTCCTTCCCTCTCTGAATATGAACTTCTGACCCTCGTAAACGAACTGCGGATTGTACTTGAAAGCTATTCTGACCTTCCCCCTGTCGCCAGCCTTCATGTACTCCCTATCCATTTCCTTGAAAATCACGGTTTCAGAGATCGTTTCTATGTGTATGACTGGCTCGTAGCCTCTCTTTATTCTCGTAGGATGCGTGAAAATGTAAACATCTGCGTCAAACTCCCTCACAGCTTTAGGCTCTTCCTTGGTTAAAACCATCCCTCTCCTGAGTTCATCGTACTTAACACCCTTTACAGCTATACCAACTATATCCCCAGCCTCAGCTCTGTCAACCCTGTAGTAGTGCATCTCAATGCTTGATACCTTAACCAGCCTGAAGCTACCGTCCCTGAAGGGGCCTATGTAAACTTCCTCACCCTCTTCAACCTCACCCCTCTTAACGCTACCGCTCACAACCGTTCCCACTCCCGTAACCTTGTAAATTCTGTCTATGTACATCAGGAAACCCTTACCCTTGTAAGTCCTCTTCGGCAACCTTAAAAGCAACTCCTCAAGGAGATCATATCCCTCAAGGGTTAGTGCTGAGGTTTTAACTATCGGGACAACCAAACTTTTCCTCATCAGCTTAACAACCCTTTTAACGTCCTCTACATCCTTAACAACGTAAGGAATCCTTCCCACAGTCTTTAAAAGCCTTGAAACCTGATCTACAACCTCGTTAACCCTACTCTCATCAACCATATCAATCTTCGTTATCGCTATGATAACCGGTAACTCCATGGCTAAGAGAATTCCCAAGTGCTCCTTTGTAGTCCTCATAACCCCATCGTTACTTGCAACAACTAAAAGCCCGTAATCTATCTTCTGCCCGAGCAAACCTCTTATCGTAGTTCTCAGCCAAGGCTCGTGTCCTACGGTATCAACAAACGATATGAGTTTGTCAGCTTTCTCAGTTACAAAAGCTCTCTCGTTCTTGTTCAAGGGATTCTTCATCCTCATGGGCTTTCCGTCCTTAAAGCCAAAGACCGCAAAATGTAGATCCGCACTCAGACCCCTCTCTATTTCGTGCTTGAGTGTATCCAAATACATCCTCGTCAATCCATCACCGTCATCCGGCTTTCCAGTTATCAAGCATCCTACTAACGTGCTTTTACCGTGATCAACGTGTCCGGCAGTTCCTACGATGATGTGCTCCTTAGCCTTCGACTTCACAATCTCGACTATACCGACGTAACCGGAATCCACCCTAAACTTCTCGACAGACTTTATCTTAGCCGAAATTTCGTCCGCAATCTTCTTCAAAACTTCGACAGTCTCGTTAAACTTACACTCATCTATCCCCTTAAGCTCACCGCTGTCCGAAACCCCTATGACGTAGATTGCCTTCCCTCTACCCATTATTATTCTGTGATTCATCTGGCAAGCTAATTCTTGAAATCTGTTCTCCTTGAGATGATAGGAAGTCAAATACTCCTTAAACTCGATGTTTTCCCTTTCACCGTTCTGAACTATGTCCTCCAAGCACCTCATTTTCCCTCCATTCGACTTGGGAGTATATTTAGATTCCGATCGCAAACGATAAATAGTTCACATCCTACAAGATACGACCGCCGTTACGGCTGGAGAGGGTATAAGCCTTCGATGAACTGCCGTCGGCAAGCCGCCAATTACACATCCAAAATCGAAACCTTTAAGAACATTCGTTAACCCTCGCAAAGGCATGGTTAACAACTATCTCAGATTTACGTTAGCTTGTGCCTTAGCAGTTTTAACCGCCTTAACATCCCAGATAAAGTTTTACTTGGGAATGGTCCCCTACACATTCCAGAACTTCGCAGTGATACTCTCTGGACTCATTTTAGGGAGATACGGCTTTGTTCCACAACTGATATACATCGGCATGATCGCATTGGGATTTCCGGCAAGTGCGAGGGGCGGTGGCTTGGGAGTGCTTTTTGGATACACCGCCGGCTACATCTGGAGCTTTCCTCTGAGTGCAACAATCATGGGATTGATAAGGGAGAAAGTTTGGAGGAAGGGAGATTTGAAAGAGACAGTTATGCTCTGGATTGGTAGCATCGTAGCCGTAATTCCGCTCTACATCATAGGATTTTACGTCTTCTGGCTATGGACGAGCGGAAGTTCAGGACTGCTGAACTACTGCCTAAAAGTTGCAAGGGCTTTCGGATTGAATTTATCACCGTTCTGGGCTGTATTCTTTGCAACCGTAGTAATATTCATTCCCCAGGACATCTTCATGGATCACATCATCGCCATCTTAGTTTTCAAACACGTCCAAAAGTTTCTCAAGGGCTATGGTATCGCTTAAGGACGTCTGGTTTTCCTATTCAAAGCCCGTGCTGAGAGGTGTAAGCTTGGACGTAGATAGAACTTTCATCTGCGGTTACAATGGATCCGGTAAGACTACACTGCTTAAGATTGCTTCTGGTCTGCTAAAACCCGATAGAGGGATTGTTGAAGGCAAAGCTGTCTATGTTCATCAGAACGTCGACGATTACATCCTCTTCAGCAAGGTTGAAAACGAACTTGCAATTCAGGCTGTTCAGTGCGGAAGAGACCTCGATGACGCTTTAAGAATTGCAAGGAAGTTGGGGATTGTACACATCCTGGAAAGGGAAACTTCAAAGCTTTCCGATGGAGAGAAACGATTGCTAACGATAGCTTTAGCCTTACTCAAGGGCGATTGCTTAGCTCTCGACGAGCCCTTCGCGAATCTGCATCCGAGAGTGGCTGAAAAAGTCCTAAAAGTTCTGAAAGAGCCGTTCATAATATCTGAACACAGAATCGGTCTTTGTGAGGACTTCATCTGGCTTGAGAACGGTAGAATATGCGATGTACCAGATTTCCACTTCGAATTGCCGAAGGGGGAGATAGGGGAAGTCGTTTTAAAAGTTGAAGGTCTGTGCTTCGGATACGACGATTTACTTCTCAAAGACATCACATTCGAGGTTAGGAAAGGTGAGATCGTCGCTATAGTAGGTATGAACGGCTGTGGTAAGACAACTCTGATAAAGCTCTTGGCTGGAATCTTAAAACCTTGGAGCGGTGAAATATGTGTGAAGGGTAAAATCGGACTCTGTCTATCAAATCCTTACTACCACGTTCAAGAACCAATAAGTTTCGGAGAGGCAAAGATTAAAGCTTTGGAGAGAACGTTCAAGGCGGATTTGCTCCTCTGGGACGAGCCAACGGCTGGATTGGATGTCAGAAACAAGTTTCAAATTCTTAAAAGGGCGAGAGAGCTTAAGAAGACTGTAATCATGGCCACACACGATGAAGATATTCTGGAGTTCTGCGACCATGTCGTCGAGATTTGAGGCAAGAACAGCTTTGATCTCAACGTTACTGCTCAGTTTGAGCGTTTTAGTTGATCAAAGGATGTCGTTACCGATTTTGATTTTGACTGTCGCATTCAACTTCAATGTGCTCAAGGCTTTAGCAAAGCTAACACCCCTAATAGCGTTTTACGTAGTATCTTGCCTCTTTTTGGGTGGAGTTGACAAGATTTTGACGATGGTTGCCCTGCTTTCGTTGTTCCTGTTTCTGTACGGTTTGAATCCGGAAGAGGTTGGATTTGCGCTCATGTACTTTAGATTTCCTCCGAGATTTGCCTATTCGATCTGCATATCTCTCAGATTGCTTCAAAACGTTTCAAACGACTTGAACAACCTACTTCAGCTTAAAAAGCTTGAGAGATTCAGTTATCTCGAACTCCTAAAAAGGTTGACGAACATTGCCATAATTAGAGCAATATCAATGGCTGAGAGCTTGAAATCCAGAAGCTTTGACTTGGATATGAGAATTTCACATGTGAATAAACCCAATTTAAAAGATTACGCACTGCTGTTCTCCTCGATCATTCTGGCTTTGTTATCTTTGCTATGAAGAAACCCTCGGTATCGTTGTCTTGCGGATGTATTCTAAGGCATTTCCTGACCTCTTCATCGTAAACCTTACCCTCAAATTCCGTAATCGGCTCGGTTCTGTTTACGGGCAAATCTATTTCAAGCAGTTTTGCATCCGTATTGCTCAGGAGGTAATCGATAACTTCTTCGTTCTCCAAAGGATCGAGTGTGCAGGTTGAGTATACCATAATCCCGTTGGGCTTTAAAGCTCTGTATCCAGCCATTACAAGCTCCTTCTGAAGCCTCGATAAAGAATATACCTCTCTGAGGGACCACATCTTGAGGTAGCGGTAATTTTTCCTAATCATTCCGACGTTGGAGCAGGGAGCATCGATTAACACTCGATCGAATGTGTTCTTGAATCTCTTGAAGAACCTGCCGTCTTTCATAGTAACCCTCGCAATCGTAACTCCGCAACGCTGTAAGTTCGAAATGAGGATGTTTATCCTATCGTACTTCACGTCGTTTGCAATTATACAACCTTCGTTCTTCATGTACTGTGCTATCTGAGTTGTTTTTCCTCCGGGTGAAGCGCACATGTCCAAAACGAGCATTCTCGGTTTAGGATCGAGAACAATTGCAGGAATCATGGAAGAAGCTTCCTGAGAGAATATTACACCTATCTGATGTTCTATTGTCCCTCCAACCTCCTTATCGCTGAAAAAACCCTCCTTGCACCAGGGGATCGGTTCGAGCTTGAATCTGTCGCTTAAACTCCTTACAACGTCTTCGACATTGGCTTTCAACGTATTAACTCTGAAGCTCGGTCTTAAAGGTTTTGCCATGTACCTCCAAAATTCTTCGGAGTCGTCTATCTTTTCATACCTCTCGACGAATCTGCGGTTTATTTGTGCAAACTCCGACTTCATCTTCTCGAAATTGTTGCGTAGAATATAAATAGACATGCCATGCTCAGGAATCCCAATGCAACGAAGGACGTAGGTATGTCCGTTTTGTCCGCTATGAAACCCGCTATAATAGGAGTTGTCATCATTGCCAAGCTCATTGCAGTGTTGTACAAGCCCATAACCGCCCCATGCCCGTAAATCCTTCCCAGTTCTATGGCTATAGCCAAAGCGGAACATGTGGCAAGTCCGTTGAAGATGCCCATGACCAAAGCGAGTGCAAGTATTCTGTAGAAATCCTCCGAGAACGGTAGGACTATGAAAACGAGTGTTGAAGCAAAACCGCCGATGGTTGCAATTAAAACCCTGTCAAACCTATCCACAAGTCCACTGAAGAGCTTCTGAGAGATTGCGTTCGATAGTATCACTGCGGAAACTATCGCTCCTATCTCGTAACCCTTCAGATAGCTTATCAGAACTGGAAAGAATGCAATCATCAGAGACATCCTTACCGCTGTGGAGAATCTGAAGATCATCAGAGAAGCTATAGACTTGTTCAGAATGGTATTGGCTTTAAATTTGGTTCTGTCTTTAAGATTTGGAATGGAAAAAGCCAAGACGAATGCCAAAGCTGTTAAGAATGCCATTATCGCAAACGCAAACCTCAGACCCAAGACATCCTTCACAACACCGCCCAAGAACGGACCAAATCCCATACCCGTTAGAAAAGCGATGTTAAAAGAGGAGATTGTTTTTCCCTCCTCTCCCTTGGGAGCCAATTGGCTTACGTAAGCCATTGCACTTGGAATTACCATTGCGGAACTCAAACCGTGAAAGAACCTTATAACTACGAGATCCTCGGGAGTTCTTGCGATCATGTAGAATATGGAAAGAATAGAGTAAAGAGCCAAGCCCGTGAGAATGAAGAACTTCCTTCCGAGTCTATCCGATAAAAATCCCACTATCGGTGTAAAGATCGTTCTGGCGGTTGAGAAGCTCGAGTAAATAACTCCAAGTATCAGCGTAGTTGCGCCCAAATCTTTTGCATAGATGGGCATAAGCGGAGCTACGATACCCAATCCTAACATTGCTGAGAAAACGGCTAACAGTAGCGCTCTCATAGCAGATCGGGCAGTTCCGATGGAAGAATATGCAGATACCTTCTACCCTTGTAAACGACAGCCACCACGAGCCTCGTGGTTTCTCTGTTTATACCGAAGTACTCTCTAAAAGGGGCTTCGTCATATCTGAGTTCCTTTCTCGATAGAACCTCCTCTTCAAAATCTTTTGAGTAGTCGTAGAAGTCGAGCTTGTTGCCGTATCTGTCTATTATCTCAACATCCATAACGTACTTCTTCCCCCTCTTCCGAACGCAGTAGTTCTCTGCATGGTTTATCCCTAAAACTGGATTCACGTTTACGTTGGTTCCTTCGTAGTAATCAAAGAGTTTTACAAAGCCTTCTATCTGGTATCGGAAGTAATCCCTCTTAACGCTCGACAACCATTCAAACTGATCGTAGTTAACTCCTTTGAACGACACGTCTATATCGATGTTTATCTCGAGATCATCCAAGCCGTTAACATCCATCTTTGCAAACGCAACTCCGTTAGTCTCGATTATGACTTTGCAACCCTTCAAGTTTGATCTGTCTATAAGCCTTAAAACTTCCTTCACGTGATCCCACTGAAGGGAAGGTTCGTTTCCCGTTATTCTGATCACCCCTATCTTGTAACCCTTCTTAGAGACGAGTCTATCCTTGACGACTTCGTTAAATCTGCACTCCAAATCTCTCAAAACATCCTCGGGAGCCTTCTTTATATCTTTGCTGTGATACCTCATCTTCCAGCACCAGCAGTATTTACAGTGCAAATTGCAACCCTTGATGTCCAATACCAGTTCAAGGATTCTGTCGTAAGCCAAACCACAGCTTGCAATGCAATCGTGCTC
>CAYMRE010000011.1:0-14097 GCA_964392755.1 uncultured archaeon | reverse complement strand
TTCTCACAGTTTAAGGCGGAACTCTTGACTTAAAACTGTTGTTGAAGTAAGCCTTATAATCAAGATGTCAAATGTGAGGCGATGAAAGTGCTCGTAGCTGATCCTATTGCAGAAGAGGCTGTGGAGTTCATGAGAAGGAACGGGTTGGAGGTAGATGTTAGAACGGAGATACAACACGAAGAACTGCTCGAAACCGTAGAGAATTACGATGCTTTGATAGTGAGGAGTAGAACGAAGGTTACGAGAGAAGTTATCGATAGGGCAAAGAGGTTGAAGATAATAGGGAGAGCCGGAGTTGGTGTGGATAACATAGACGTAGATTACGCAACGGAAAGGGGTATAGTTGTTGTTAACGCTCCCGGAGGAAACAGCGTTTCTGCAGCTGAACACACCATTGGTTTAATTTTGTCAATTGCTCGAAAAATTCCTCAGGCTGATAGAAGTGTTAAGGAGGGTAAGTGGGAGAGAAAGAAGTTTGTAGGTATGGAGCTTAGAGGTAAGACCTTGGGAATAATCGGTTTGGGTAGGATAGGTTACGAAGTTGCTAAAAGAATGAGATGCTTTGAGATGAACATACTCGCTTACGATCCTTACGTGAGCGAGGAAAGAGCTAAAAGTGTTGGAGCCAAGCTCGTAAGTCTGGAAGAGCTTTTGAGGAATTCGGACATAATAACGATTCACGTTCCTAAAACCAAAGAGACTGAGAAGATGATCTCTCATAAGGAATTCGAAATTATGAAGGATGGTGTATACATAATCAACGCTGCGAGGGGAGGAATAATCGATGAAAGTGCACTTTACGACGCTTTGGTAAGTGGAAAGGTTGCTGGAGCAGCTTTAGACGTTTACGAGAAGGAACCCCCCGATAAGGACAACCCACTCCTGAAACTCGAAAATGTGGTAACGACACCACATATAGGTGCTTCAACGAGGGAAGCTCAGATGATGGTTGGAATGACCGTAGCTGAGGATATAGTTAACTTCTTTAAAGGGTTGCCCGTCAAAAACGCCGTAAACCTTCCGAGCATAGCTCCCGAAGATTACAGCTATCTCATGCCTTTCGTTGAGCTTGCAGAGAAGATCGGAAAAATAGCATGCGCAAGGCTGAATGGAGTGTTCAACAAGGTGAAGATAACATTCAGAGGCGAGATTGCAAAGAGGAACACCGAAATCGTTACGAGAGCACTACTTAAAGGTCTGCTCAGTCAAATACTGTCCGGTGTAAACATCGTTTCCGCCCCTATAGTTGCGAAGGAGAGGGGAATAGTTGTGGAGCAAAGCAAAATAGAGGAGTCCAAAGTTTATCCGAGTACGATAGAGGTTACAGTCGGTAACGGTAAGGAGATTTACTTAGAAGGTACGTGTATCGGCGAGGAATGCAGAATTTTAAAGATTGACAAGTACAAGGTCGACTTCGTTCCGAAAGGTCACTACGTAATATCCCTGCACGAGGACAAGCCGGGAGTGATCGGTAGAGTGGGAACGCTCATGGGTAGCTACAGCATAAACATTGCCGGAATGATTGTAGGTAGGTACGGTGATAAGCCGGGTGGAATTCAGCTGATGCTACTGCTTTTGGATGATCCTCCAAGTGAGGAAGTACTCAAGAAGATGGTCGAGCTGGAAGGTATAATAGACGCGACTTACGTATATTTGTAATCATGAAGGTGGTAGAATACTGCGATGTTTGTGAGGATGAAACGGAACACGAACTCATAAGACCTGAGAAGAATCTGTACAGGTGTAGGGTATGTGGTAGCGTGAGGCAGATAATTCCTGAGAGGGAGATCGAAATAAAGGCGATAATAAGTACCGGCGGAGAGAGTGAAGTGGGTGTAGTTAGGGCTAAGGAGAGCGAGACGCTTAGGATTGGAGAGGAAGTTGTAGTAGAGATCGGAGATGAAGTCAAAGTTGGGGAGATAACCGCTTTAGAGTTGAAAGACAGGAAAAGGGTTGAGATTGCGGAGGCAAGGGATGTTTATGCTGTGTGGCTCAGAAACGTCAGCGAGGTTGATGTGAAGTTTAGTTTACATAAAGGGGCAATAACAACTCCGTACAAGATGAGAACAACTGGTGAAACTGAGTTTGAGGTAGGCGAGAGGATAAACATCGATAACTTCATATTCAGGATAACAAGGATAAAGAAGCTCGACGGAAAACTCTTGAAGAAGAGGGGAGATAAAGCGAAAGCCAAGGAAATAAAGAGGATATATGCCATATTTGAAAGGAAGGCATGAGGTTCAGAGATTTCATTAAAGTTGAGGATCACTTCTTCTCAGTTTTAAAAGGTGGAGATCCCGTAATCGGGGTTCTTAGATACGTGCCAAATGGGGATAGGGTTAAAGGTGGCAGAAGTTACAGAAAGATCAGCCATTTGGAAGTTCACAGATACTTTAGAGAGTTTTACAACGATGGTCTTCACTACATTCCGCTGAAGATGGTTGAGGAACATTACGATGCGATGAAAAGCCTTTCCAAGGTTTGCGAGAGGGATGAATGCGTCAGAAAGGTTGCAAACTTTTTCAAACTTGAAAAGATGGGCGTAACGGGGTCGAGACTCATAGGTCTCGCTAAGGAGAATTCGGATGTCGATTTCGTTCTTTACGGCGAATGCTTTGAGTTTGGAAGAGAGAAGATAAAGAAGGGACTTGAGAGAGGACACTTAGAGAATCCGGACTTCGAAAGAATTTACAGAAAGAGACAGGTTAACCTACCTTACGAAATCTTCGTAGCTCACGAGAGAAGGAAGTACAATAAAGCTGTTATCGATGGCGTAAGTTTCGACATACTCTACGTTGGTGAGGATGTTGAGATCGTCAGAGGTAGAAAGGTCGGAAAGGTTGAAGTTAAAGGTACAGTTGTTCAAGCCAAACCCTTCGATTATCCGGCTCTCTACAGACTTCCGAACTGCGACGTTTTGTGCTATACCCATACTTTTGTGGGTCAGGCTTTTGAAGGGGAAATTATAGAAGCTTGCGGTGTTTTGGAGGTTGTTAACGGTAGGAAAGTTGTTATCGTCGGTAGCAGAAGGGATGTCGAAGATGAGTACGTTGTGTCGCTAACTCTACTTGAGAAGGAGGGGATGATGGATGAGTTCGGGATGTGGAAGCGAATATAAATCGAAATTTTCAAGTGTCATGTTGCGGGAGGGATCACAGGTGGTGGGTGAAACCTTGATCAGGTTTCTCGACAAGATGTGTGAACACGTGCAAAACATTAAGGGAAACTTGGATTTCAAAAAGATAGAGGAGCTAATATCCGCTCTGGAAAATGCGAGGAGTATATTCGTTATGGGTGCTGGTAGAAGTGGATTCGTCGCAAAGGCTTTTGCAATGAGGTTGATGCATTTAGGCTACAACGTTTACGTCGTTGGAGAAACCGTAACTCCAAGGATAAAACCGGAGGATCTACTGATCGCAATATCTGGATCGGGGGAAACGCTATCTGTTGTGAACATAAGCAGAAAGGCGAAGGAGGAGATAGGTTCAAAGCTCGTAGCGATAACTCAGAGACCCAACTCGACTTTGGCAAAGATGAGTGATATAGTGATAGTTCTCAAGGGTAAGGATAAATACGAGAGAAATCACGAACTCTCAAAGCTCGCTCCCTTAGGTACTCTATTCGAACTTACAGCCCTGATATTTCTGGATGGACTCGTTGCGGAGATAATGAATCTGAAACAGCTCACAGAGGAGGATTTAGCTGAAAGACACGCTGTTTTAGAGTAATTATCCCCTCTGAATCCTTGCACGCATGCCTATAATGGAGTTACTTAGGTCGATGCCTCTTATCTCGCAGTCTTCATCGATTATTGTTCTCCAAACCTTAGCGTTTCTAACGACGGAATTTCTGAAGATAACAGACTCACTTACGTCGGTATTCTCAACCGTACAACTCTCACCAACGTAGGCGTAGGGACCGACTATCGATCTCCCTTTAATCCTCGCATTTTCTTCGATAACGACTGGTGCAATTACTTTAGCGTATCTATCTATCTCAGCATTCTCGTCTACGTAATGCTCCATGTAGAACCTCAAAGCCTCCAAATACGAGTCCGCGTTACCAACATCGTGCCAAAGCCCGGTGAACGAATAGCCGTACACATCCGTTCTCTCGCACAACCAAGATATGAAGCTACCCAAGTTATCGCTGTGCATGTTCGATGCTATGTACTCCTGAAGAAGCTCAATAGCATCCTTCGGCAATGCGTAGAGTGCTATTCCAACCAGAGTAGATTTCGGTTCCTTGGGTTTCTCATAAAATCTTACAATCCTTTCTCCTTCCATTTCGACACTGCTGTACCTTTTAACAAGCTCCAAATCACCAACGTCGTACAGACCAACAACGCACGACCTCTTCTCCTTGTAGTAGTTTACAAAACCGTCGAGGTCAAAAGAAAATATGTTGTCTCCAGCAACGACGAGCATCTCACCGTTTAAAACCTTTGAAACTTCAGCCAAAGCTCTAACAGCCCCTAACTTCTCCTCCTCCTTAGTAGTCTCCTCAACTATCAATTCAACTTCCTTTCCCTCAGCCCACCTTCTGAAATCCTCTTCGAACCTTTTGTTGGTGGAGACGTAAACTTCACCAAACTTTTTGACCTTCTCGTAGACGTGATCGATTATCGTCTTTTTGCCTACGGGCAAAAGGGGTTTGGCTTTGGTCATGGTGATGGGCCAAAGGCGAGTTGCGTAGCCACCTGCCATTATGACGACGTTCATGTCGCAGGTTGTACACCGAGTAAAAATTCTTTCGTCTCGAATGACTTATATAGTTGTGACGACAACTCATCGATTACAATGAGGTGTGCGATCTGCGGAAGGACTGCGGTAATAGATGGGATGTGTATCGAGTGTTACATGAAGAGAAATCAGCTCTCGTGGGTAGATGACATTATCGAGGTTGTGAGATGTCCGAAGTGCGGATACTTTAAGGTTGGAAACAAATGGAAGGATTTAGACTTCGAATCGGTTTTACTTGAATTGATCCATTCAAGCGTTAGGGTTCACCCGCAGTTCGATGTAGAACACTTGGAAGTAGAACCTCTTACAACCGGTGAAGTAGGAAAGTACGTCGTCAGGCTTGTGGGTAATGTAGAGGGTCATGAAGTTGTAGATGAGAGGATTGTAGAGGTTAGACTGAAGAGCAGAACATGTGAAAGGTGTACGAGGCTCTCTGGCGGATACTACGAGGCGATAGTTCAAATCAGGGCTGACAACAGAAAGATTGAGAATGATGAGCTTGAGGTAGTCAGAAACGTAATAAACAGAATTCTGGAGAGGGAAATCGACAATCAGAAGGCTTTCGTCAGCAAGATAGTTGAAAGGAAGGAGGGTATAGACTTCTACTTCGGTGACAAGAACATAGGTAGGAAGGTTTCAAGAGAAATTGTGAAGGCTTTGGGTGGCAAGTTAATCGAGAGCAGGAAGCTACATACGAGAATTGACGGAAGAAACGTCTATAGATACACTTTTGCCGTTCGATTGCCGTGTTACAGGGTTGGCGACATCGTTTTGGATGGGGGTAAGATATGCGTTGCAACCGGTCGGGATAAGGGTATTGCGGTAGATAGCTTAAGCGGTGTGAATCTGAAAGAGCCAAAGGTTGTTAGGAGAAGGGAAGAGCTTGAAAGGGGTGTAGTCGTCAACTACGACGAATACATAGTTGAAGTTGCGAGTGAAAGAGGTGTAGTGCAAGCCGTTAAGGCTGGAGATGTTGAGATAGGTGAAGAAGTTTACTTCTTCGAGTACGATTCGAGATTCTACGCAATCCCGAAGAGGGTGTATGAAGGCTGTTAGGGTTCACAAGCTTAAGGCTGAAGAGGTTAGGAAGTTTGCTGAGAGGATTGGAGCGAAGGATAAAGATAGGTTAATTGTCTGTAGGGGGGATTACGTTGAAATACCTATATACGACGGTTTTGAGAGTTATTTTAAAGGTTACGAGATAGTTGAGCAGGAAGAACCAGTTTTTGCTAAGAAGTCCGATCTTTATGAAATTTTAAAGGATAAGATACCCAAGGAGTTTTGGGACTACATTCCGAGGAGGTACAAGATAATCGGGGACGTTATACTCATCAAGATACCGAATGAACTCGAAGAATACAAGCAATTGATCGGGGAAACCCTTTTGAGTATTCACAAGCGTTGCAAGTCTGTATGGAGAGATTTGGGAAGGGAGGGTATGCTGAGAAAGCCGAAAGTCGAGCTAATAGCCGGTAGTGGAAGCGAAACCGTTCACAAGGAGAACGGATGTCTCTTCAAGCTGGACGTTACGAAGGTTATGTTCAGTGTAGGAAATCAAGGGGAGAGAATGAGAATAGTCAAGCTTGTTCAGGATGGGGAAGTTGTGGTGGACATGTTTGCGGGTATAGGCTACTTCACGATACCGATAGCGGTTCATACGAAGGTTAAGAAAATATACGCAATCGAGATAAATCCGGATTCCTACTTCTACCTACTGGAAAACATCGAGCTGAATAACGTTAAAAACGTCGTACCGATATTGGGAGATTCCATGCATGTTACACCTGAGGGGGTAGCCGATAGGGTTGTCATGGGACACATATTTTGCCATGAATTTTTGCCAGTGGCGATCAAAGCTTTGAAGGGCGACGGTTACATCCACTATCACGAATCCGTGCCGGAGGTAATAATAAATAGACCGATCGAGAGGATAAAGAGGGCTTGCGAATCTTTAGGTAAAAACGTCAAGGTGGAGAATTTCAGAAAGGTGAAGAACTACTCTCCCGGTGTTTTGCACGTCGTAGTCGATGCTTACGTTTACTGAAAGTGATAAATATTTTGAAAGAGACATACATACATGGATTTCGGCGATATAGCTGTTAAAAGTGCGGTCAAGATAGTCGATTTCTTGAGGGTACTTCCAAAGGTTTTGGAGAGTCAGAGGGAAAGGTTGAACGATTTTGTGAAAATTTTGAAAGATTCTAAGGCTGTTCACGTTTACGGTATTGGGAGGAGCGGAGCGGTAGCTTTGTGTTTTGCCATAAGGCTCAAGCACTTCGAGAAGGTTTTGGGTTGTAAGGTTTGGTGGGTTGGTGATGAGGTGAGGGAGAAGATTGAAGAGAACGATGTTCTAATAGCGTTTTCCGGTTCGGGAGAAACTGCGGAGGTTCTTATAGTTGCTGAAAGGGCTAAGGATGCAAATGCAAAGGTTGTGGCGATAACGTCTTTCGAAGATTCGAGCCTGGCTAAAATGGCAGATTTAGTCATAACTATTCCCGGCGGTCTTGAAAAAAGAAAGGGATGGAAGTACCTCGAAGCTCAGTTTGTTGGAGAGTTCTACGGAGGAGGGGAGTTCGAATTACTTGCTTACGCCTTTCAGGAGGTTCTAATAAGCGCTATAGGAGAGTACTTCGGAATTCCGAAAGATGTAGTGATAAAGGAACACGAGAGGGATTCTATACGTAGAAAACCATCCTTGTAATGTCCCTCGTTGCTGGAGCCAAACCCAAGACGAGTAGAACGAACTTTACGAAGTTTTTAAGCTGAAAGTCTTTCTCCCTTTCGAGTATCCAGAGTATCGCTGTGAACACTACAAACTTAGTTGGGATTAAAACCCCAGCACCGAACTGGTTTATGAGCAGTCTTGGAATGACGTGGAGTTCCCAGTAGTTCAGATAAGTTATCCCGTAAAACGTTGCAGAGGCATCGAGCATGTGGGAAAAGAATACGGAAATGCTAAGCCTATCCAATTTTAAGAATCTTGCAAGGGGATAAAAGAGAGCGGTTGTGAACGTTGCAATAGCTGTAGCTGTTGGAAGAACTTCGATGTGAATAATCCTCAGATTGACTATTAGGAATGTCAGCGTCAGGACGGCTAAGATTGTACCCAATGCGAAGTGATGCTTCCAATAGTTTTCCCTCCTAAGTTTGATGCTTAAGAGGAGCGAGGGAAAGGCTATACAGAATACCACAATGTAGATGAAGGGAGACATGAAGAAGTAGGACACTGGTGGCTTCAGAAATCCCGCATCCTCGACAACCCTCAAAAATGAGCCAAAGAGAATGTAGGGAACGTTTGAAATGAAGAATCTTTCATCGAAAGATACACGCTTTGAGAGATACTTGTAAATCGCATAAACGGCGAGTATTAGAATGATCGCCCAAGTTACAGTGTTCACGGGATTGTATCCAGTCTTGTAAACTATGGAGTCTATGTAATACTTTTTGATGAAGTCCCAGATCATGGGAAAGGAGTGTGTTGGAGGAATTAAAGGGTTGCGATAACGTCTTATTTTTTGATGCTTAAAGGGCGGTATGAAGGTTAAAGATGCACCAAAGACTTCGACATCGATAATCGTTAGATCATCGGCAAATGCGAGGATCTCTCAATCTAAGGAACCGCTTCTCGAACTTATGAGAAGACTCTTTAGAAAGGAGGAAATTGCTCTGAAAGCAGTTAAGTTCGTGAGCATGGTTGAAGATAGGGCTAAGTCTGGAAAGCCGTTGAAAGTGGAGGAATGGGAGAATATATTGGAAGAGCTTGGAATGGCGAAATCATCGTTTTATGCCATGAGAAACAAGCTCTTGGGGGCGGGAATGATTTCAATAAAGAATGGAGAGTACAAGCTTTCTGGAATGTTCAGCAAGGATTTGGTGGATATGGCGAGATGGTGGTGGGTTGTGATGTTGGGTTACGATGCGGAGAGCCTTTGATCTACTTACTCCTCCTTAGTTCTTCATACTTCCTCCTAACCTCTTCAGCCAACTTTTCGTCGAGCTCACCTCTAAAGTAATCCAACCTCGCTGCAATTGCCAGCTTTGCAGCCATGAATCTCGCCATCTTACCTCTCTTCTTCTTTGGCAGTGTTCTTATGAACGGATGGAGAAATATTATACCGTGCTTAGGCGTTTTAGCCCTCTTACCCCTCCTCATCCTAGCTAAAGCCTTGTATAGACTCTTCTCAGCACCTAAAATCTGTATCTTGCTACCCGGCAAAAACGCCAATCTTTCCAAGCTACCAGCCTTCTCCAAGAGCCTTGCGGTTATGAGTGGTCCAGCTATCTCCGAGAGGTTCGGAGCAATCTTCGTAACTATATCTTCTATTTCCTTCTCTATTCTCCTCCTAAGAGCTTTCAACCTTTCTATCGACTCTCTAAACTCATCGGTTACTTCACTTACCTTAACCTCCTCAACATCTCTGAGCTTTTCCTCAAGCATGTTTATAGATTCGTTGAGCTTGTCTAAGGCTTTCAAAAGTAGAATTGCGTACCTGTCCTCCCTCCTAAGTTCCTTCTCAACATCCTCCTCAGTTACGGTTATAGCTATCTTTCTCAGAGTCTTGTAGTAATCCTCCAAAGATTTGAAAACTTTCAATCCCACTTCTGGAAGGTTAAAGGGCAGAGGTTCAGCATTTTCAGCACTTCTAAAGGACTTTACGAAATTTTCAGCCTTTCTAACTACGTAATCGCCGTCTTTCTCCTCAACTTCACCGAACCAAGTCTTCCACATGAACATCAATTTCGCTGAGTTGTTAAAAATGTTTGTTCCACTCGATTTAAAGCTTACACATCACCTTTCTACCACTCTTATCAATTCCATAGAGTTCCCCGCCAATCTTCAACGGAATTATAATTTCGGAATCCGCATCTTCAAGGCTCTTAATCCTTCTAACGTCAACTATCTCGAAATCTTCGAGCGTTACAGCTAAGAACTCTACCTCTTCTACCTCCTCACACTCCTTATCTCTGAGGATTGCTGGCATTAGGTTGTAGGAGTTACCAACCCAAACACCTAACTCTCTCCCATAAATCATCTCCTGCAAAACTCTGCTGAAGAAGAACCAGTCTTCTTCAACAAGTCTCTGCTTTGGATAGCTTCCAAGCCTGTAAATAATCTCTTCAGCGTTTTCCTTCTCATGCACCCAAGTACAGCCCTTACAACTCCAAACGTATCCGTCCTCAGTTAAAATTAGCTCACCACCCAAGTCGTAGATCAAGCAAGGGTAAAAGGGGCAGTAGCAGAACGTACAGTCCTGACCGTAAAAGTGGCAGGGATAGTACTTGCACTCGTAATTTGGACCGTATATGCCATCTAAAGCTCTGAACAGCTCTATGAGAGTTTTTTCTCTATTCTCGTTCATCTCATCAACTTAAAAATGGTGGTATTTTAACTCTATCGTCTAAGCATTGCTACCATATCTCCAACTTCAACTCCCAAATCCATTGCAATTGGCTTACACTTCGCCTTTAACAGGAAAGCAATAGGCTTGAATCTGCTGTCTGAAAGGCTCTCGTAGTTTGCCATTCCCTTAGCTACTATCACATCCGCGTTCTCTAACCTTTCCAAAGTTTCGGGCGGTAACTCCTCTTCGATGATCCCTATAGCACCTTTCCCGTTCGTCAAAATCTCATCTGCAATCTTATCCACTCCAACAGCTAAGGCATCCTCAAGTGTTGCATCGCTAATAATGGGTCTGCCTCTAACGACCACCGTAAGCCTTTCGCAAATCTTCTTTATTTCCTTCATGAAGAGAGTGTCGACAACGATCTCACCGCAGTTGTCGGTTAGGTAGCAAACCTTGCCTTTGCAAAGCTCCCTTATCTCATCTAAGTCGTCAATTTTCAGTCCCTTCTTGAACTCTCTGATGAAGAAAGTCAGGAAATCCTCATCCTCCACCTCATGCCCCATAACACCGTAGTCGAACGTATTTGCGATTATCGAGGCTATTGCGGAAGCTCTAAATGTATCGGGCTGATTTTCAACAAAAGCCTTTACTATTGGTAAGTTTTCCATAGCAACCCTATTTGCCTTCTCCTTCACTTCCTTATACGGATCCTCAACACCTAAAACCTCGTAAACCTTCCTGTGCATCTCCGTTGCTATATGCGCGTTTATACCTCTGGTGAAGTACCTTTCAGCCAAAACCTTCAGAGCAACGCCTACAGCTTTAAATATCAGCTCTTCATCGTCTGTTACAAATCTGCTCTCCATGTATGCCCTGTTTAGCAAGCAAGCCGGGCAGATGGGATGAATTCTCATGATCGAAAGTCAGCTTTGGGCAGTTAACTGTTTTCCTCCAAGCCTGAACTCGTCGTGTATGACTCTGACCGCCTCCCTTCCCACATCCCTTTTGACCGCAAACGATACGTTGTATTCTGAACAGCTCTGGCTTATCATGATCACATTTATGCCTTTCCTACCCAGAGCGGAGAATATTCTACCCGCCACACCCGGAGTTCCAGCCATTCCAGCTCCTACCGCACTCACTACAGCGACATCGTCGATCTTGTCTATCTTGACGTTTTCACCGTTCAGGTCTTCAAGAGCCTCCAACGCTTTCGGAAGGTCGGATCTCTCTATTACTATTGAAAGGTTTAGCTCCGAAGAACTCTGAGCGACCATTATGACGTTCACCTTAGCGTTTGCAAGCCTTCTGAAGACTTTAGCCATTATTTCAGCAAAATCAAAACCGGCACCACTCACGTTGACTATTGCAACCTTTTCTATCAAGCTCAAGGCTTTCACAATCTCTTCACTCGACTCCGTAGAATCGCATATTACGGTTCCTTCAGCATCAGGGTTGAATGTGTTCTTTATTCTCACCGGTATCCTTTTCTTAATAACGGGATCCAAGGCTTTGGGATGGAGAATTTTTGCACCGAAGTGTGATAGCTCCATAGCCTCCTGATACGATATTTGCGGAATCACCCTTGCATTCGGAACTATCTTTGGATCCGCAGTCATAATTCCATCAACTTCCTTCCAAAGCCAGACCTCATCGGCATCTATTGCGGAAGCTATCAGTGTAGCGGTAAAATCACTACCACCTCTTCCCAAAGTTGTTATTATTCCATCATCCGTAGCACCTATGAATCCCGTAACAACTGGCACGATACTGTTTATCTTTACAAGTGGTTCTATCCTATTCCTTATCAGCTGATAAGCCTTGGGTAAAGGCTTAGCCCTACCAAAGTTTCTGTCGGTTATAATTCCAGCTTCTCCACCAGTTAAAGCTACGGAATTCACACCTATAGATATTAGACAGGCAGAAAATATCGGAGCTAATAGCCTTTCACCAAAGGAGAGTATGTAATCCCTACTTCGGTTTGTAAGCTCACCCAAATAGCTTATACCAAGCAAAACCTTCTCAAGCTCGTCGAATAAAGTACTCAAGGTTGCATAGACTTTGTTCCTTATCTCCTCGTTCTTTACCGCAATCTCAACCGCTTCGTAATGTCTCTTCATCATATCCGCTACAAAGAGCTTGATCTGTCCATGTGCCCTCTCAACGCAACACTTCTCGGCGATGTTTGAGAGTGAATCCGTAACGCCAGCCATTGCAGATACAACAACAACCACCTCGTTGTCGTTGGCGTATCTCTTTACAAGCTTTGCACAGTGAAGTATGCTTGAGCCATCTTTAACGCTGGTTCCACCGAACTTCATGACGATTCTCATCTGCAAGAGCGAAGTGAAAGGGTATAATAACCCTTTCTGATACCGTTAATAAATGATCGAAATTTGTAATAAATGTTACAACGCCCTAAAAATCGGAAAAACTGTGAAAGCGGACGAATGCATGATATGCTCGGGCTTACTTCATAGGCTCGACGAGATTGCCGATGAGATTTTGGAAAGACTCAAAGATTACGAGTTCGATACGTTTTTGGTTGGAAGTAGGAGCTACGGAAGTCTGAAGGCTTTGGAGGATTATCTAAACTTGGACGATAGGAAGAGGCTTAAGCACAGGTTCAACAGAGAGCTTTCAAAGGTTCTTGCAGAGAAGAGCGGTAAATCTTACTCAACCGATCCCGACGTAACGATAATCTACGACCTCGAAAATCCTAATTTCGAAGTTCAGATTTCACCACTCTACATTTACGGAAGATACAAGAAGAGGGTGAGGGGTTTATCCCAAACGAGGTGGCTCTGCAGGTTTTGCAACGGCAAGGGCTGTGAAGTTTGCAACTGGACTGGAAAGAGGTATATGTCGGTTGAAGAACTCATAACGGAGCCTATGAGAGAGTTTGTAGGTGGAAAGCATGCGATTCTTCATGGGGCTGGAAGGGAGGATGTCGATGCGAGAATGCTCGGAAATGGAAGACCTTTCATAGTTGAAATTCAAGAGCCTAAGAGGAGGAGAATCGATCTGAAGGAGCTTGAGAGACTCGTGAACGAGTTCTGCGGAGGAAAGGTTGTTGTGAGCGATTTGAAGTTTGCCAAAGCTAAGGATGTCGAGTTCATAAAATCTGCGAAATTCGTGAAAGTTTACAGAGCTAAAGTTGTGTTTGAGAGGGAAGTCAGTAGAGATGAACTCGAAAGGGCACTTGAGAAGCTGAAGGAACAGCCGATACACCAGAGAACACCACTGAGAGTTTTGCACAGGAGAGCGGATTTGGTGAGAGTTAGGAGGGTTTACGATGCGGAGATAATTCTGCATAGGGGTAGAGTTGCGGTTGTAAAGATAGTTGCTGAGAGCGGGTTGTATATCAAGGAGCTTGTCAGTGGGGATCGGGGAAGAACTAAGCCGAGCTTGAGCGAGCTTTTGGGTGTAAACTGTTGGGTTGAGAAGTTGGATGTTGTAGAGGTTAGGGGTGGGCTTTGACGTATACGAAAACTATTAATGTGTTTATGTTACCTCCAAGTTCATGTCGTCAGTTGACTTAAATAAGCTTAGGGATATAAAATTTGTTAAAGAAGTTTATGAGGTTGTAGGAGTTTGGGAATTTTACATAGAAAGCTGTCCGAAGAAGTTGAAAATTAAAGTGCTTAAGTTACCGAATGGTAAATACGAGGGCGTAGCCAACTACAAGATCCTAAATCCAAGAATACAACAAGCTGATCCTTACATCGGTCGTCATATAAGAGAAACAGTTGAAGAAGCTATAAGAGATGCATTATATGGCTTTCTAACATATTGGAAGCCAGAACATGCAGACGAAATTGAACTCATAGAAAATGAGAATTTTTAGTGTTTTAAAATTAAAAACTTCAATCAAATTTGTACTTCTTAGTATTTCAGTTGTAAATGCACATTCAACTTTTGAATTTCTGTTGGTGTATGGAATGTAAGCCAAGATACTCGTTTGTTCTCTATAGCTTCTTTGATTTGTCTTTCTCTTGGTGTTAACGTTT
>CAYMRE010000010.1:0-14304 GCA_964392755.1 uncultured archaeon | reverse complement strand
TCAATGATAAACTCGGTTTTCCTTGTAATTGTGCTGTCTGTTCTTGCTTTGCTACCGATTTGGGTTGCATTTCTGTTTTTGTTTGGTGAGTGTAGGCAGGTCACCGCAAACGTTATCGGAGAAGCGGAAGTTAGCACTTGGGAAGAGGTTAGGAGGTTCTGGTGGCTATTTGCGATAGGAATAGGACTTTGGATTGCTTTTGTAGCTTTAACTGGGCGATACTACAACCTGATCCAAATTGTCAGTTTTATAGCAGTTATGTTGGTGGCAAAGATTAACAGGATGAAGGTTAAGATCACCGACGTGGGAATAGTCTTCGGCAGGATGCTTCTGCTGAGATGGGATAATGCGAAGATTGAATTCAAAGGAGATTACGTTGTTCTGCGTAGCGGTTTGAGATACTTTGCGATTCCGAAGAACGAAATTCTAAATACCGCTATAGTCAGTTTGGATCATGTTCTTGGTAGACAAGATCACAGGTAAGGCTGTGTTTGACACTCCCACCGAAAGGGCAAGGCAGAAGGCTGAAGAGGCTCTCTTAGCTAAGGGTTATTCGAAGAACGAAATCTTCGTCGATTACATCTTCGAAGTGGAGTTGCCAGAGGGTGTTGCTAAAGCTATAGCGGATCTGCTCGTTCAGGTAGATGGAAAGAATGCGATAGTTGTTATGTGTGCCCCTCCTACGGCTTTAGTCCCCTACGAGAGGATGGCTTTAGCGTGTGCAAGGGTTTTGGGAGCTACCTATGCTGTGGCTTTGAACGTAGATGAGACTACAGTTATGAGAGCTAAGGATGGGGTTGTCGTGTGCAAGGATTTAGATTGTCTACCCAAGCGAGAAGACTTCAAGTTCGACGATTACGTTCTCGCTGAAGACAAGCTTGAGAGGGCGAAGAGAATTTTGATTACATACCTCAATATACTCCACTGCGTCGGCTGTAGGATAGAAAGAAAGGATTAAAAGTTTCAAACCTACTCTACCCATGCCCAAGAAAGTAGTCAAAGTAGACAGGTTTAAGTGTGCCTACTGCGGTGCTTGCGTTTCGGTCTGCAAGTTCAATGCAAACGAGCTAATCGAGACGTTTTTGCAGATTTACGAGGATAAATGCACCGGCTGTGGAATTTGCGTTAAAGTCTGTCCAATGGGTGCTTTAGAGGTGATCAAATGTACGACGTAGTGGTTGTTGGGGCTGGCCCGGGAGGTAGCATCGCAGCGAAAACTTGTGCAGAAAATGGCTTGAACGTTCTTTTAGTTGAAAAGAGGCAGGAGATAGGTGTTCCGGTCAGATGTGCCGAAGGTATAAGTAGAGATGCCTTGGAGAGGTTTGTTGAACCTAAGAAGTTCTTCATATCGAGGGAAGTCGTAGGAGCTAAGATTTTCGCACCGGACGGAACTGAAATCACCTTGAGTGAAGAAAGAGCTGGTAACGAGGTAGGATACGTTTTGGAGAGAAAGGTCTTTGACAGATACCTTGCAAAGCTTGCATCGAAAGCTGGGGCGGAAGTTTTGGTTAAGACTACAGCTTACGACTTCGAAAGAAAGGATGGTATCGTTAAAGTTAAGCTGAGGAGGATGGGTGAGGAGTGGGAGGTTGAAACAAAGCTTGTAATAGGGGCGGATGGTGTTGAGAGTAGGGTTGCAAAGTTCTTCGGAATAGACACAACGCTAAAGCCAGACGAAATAGAGAGTTGCGTTCAGTATCTCATGACAAACATAGACTTCGATCCAGATTACTGCTACTTCTGGCTCGGAAAGTCCATAGCACCGGGGGGCTACATCTGGCTTTTCCCTAAGAGGATCGGGGCTAACGTGGGAATAGGTGTGATGCCGTCCGTAGCCGAGAGAACTCCGAAGGAATATTTGGACGATTTCGTGCAGAAGAAATTCCCAGAGGGGAGAATTGTGGAGCTTGTCGCTGGTGCTGTTCCAGTTTGCGGTGAGATTAAAACTGCGGTAGCGGACAACGTCATGTTGGTGGGAGATGCTGCGAGACATGCAGATCCCATCACTGGTGGAGGAATAGCAAATGCAATGAAAGCCGGTTACTACGCTGGTAAGGTTGCAGTTGAAGCAGTTGAGAAGAACGACTTTAGTGCCAAATTCCTCAAAAGATACGACAAGCTCTGGAAGGAAGATTTCGGCAAAGATTTATCTAAAAAGAGAAAGCTACAGCAGAAACTCATAAAGATGGACGATGAAACTCTTAACAAAATTTTCCACAGCATTCCGAAGAACATAAAGGAGCTTAGCGTTAAAGCCATAGTCCTGGAGATTTTCAAGAAGCATCCGAAACTGCTCTGGGATGTGAAGGATCTAATCTTCTAAGGCATTGCAAGAAAAAAGAAAAGAAGATTTCGGAATATCCGTTCAATAAACTTGAGTCTTTCAAATTTTACCGACCAGAATATCTATTAAACTTCCAATTGACTTCGTTCATGGACTTTGAAAAACCTTTCATAGTCTTCTGGGAAGTGACGAGGGCTTGCCTTTTAGCTTGTAAGCACTGTAGAGCAAAAGCTCAGACGAAACCGCACCCAGATGAGCTCAAGCTTGAGGAGTGTTACGATTTAATAGATCAGTTGAGGAAGTGGAATCCTCTGTTAATTATAACCGGTGGAGATCCTCTCATGAGGAAAGACCTCTTCGACATCCTTGAATACGCTGAGGGAATGAGAGTTGCGATAGCCTTCAGCGGAACTAAACTTGCCACCAAAGACAAGCTTAAGAGAATGCACGACTTGGGTGTTGCGAGGATTGCCGTGAGCATTGATGGAAGTAATCCAGAAATTCACGACCACTTTAGAGGAAAAACTGGAACATTCGAGATGAGCATGAAGATTTTAGATACGGCAAAGGAGATTGGACTTTCGACTCAGATAAACACAACCGTAACGAGGTACAACATCTCCGATTTACCCAACATAATGAAACTCTGCTTGGAGAAGAAAGTAGATATGTGGGATGTCTTCTTCGTTGTACCGACTGGTCGAGCTAAACCTGAGCTTATGCCCTCAGCAAGGGAGTTTGAAGACGTTATGTGCTGGCTTTACGATGTAAGCAGGAAAACCCCCTTAAACGTGAAAAGCTCCGCCGGATGCCACCTTAGAAGGATCGAGTTCATGAGGGACAAAGGCATATACGACATACCCTACGGCAAAACTTACTACGAGCTTGCGAAGAGCTTGGAAGGTTTTGAAGAGTGTAAAAAGGAGATAGTTGCAGGGGCTTACGGGAGGAGCTTAGCCGTGAAAAGGATGGTGGGTATAACGGATGGAAGGGGAATGCTTTTCGTTAGCCACGTTGGAGATGTCTATCCGAGTGGTTTTCTGCCCTTAAAGGCTGGAAACGTTAGAGAGAAAAGCTTGGAAGAAATTTATAGAGAAAGCAAGATATTCAGAGATTTGAAAAATCCAGAGAATTTGAAGGGTAAGTGCGGGAGATGTCAGTTTAAGGCAATATGCGGTGGAAGTAGAGCGAGAGCATACGCAGTCTTTGGCGATTACCTTATGCAAGAACCTAAGTGCATTTACACTCCAAGCTCGCACGAGATAGAGTTATGAAAAAGTCTCTCGAAATTGTACTTGAGAGGCTGAAGGGATTTAAAAATCCGAAGATCGCTTTAGAGCAATACGTTACTCCTCCAGTCTTGGCAAGCGAGATTGTCGTCAATGCGAAGTTAATGGGCGATTTGGAAAACTTGGTTGTAGATTTGGGCTGTGGTACTGGTGTTTTATCCATAGCCTCATCTCTTTTGGGTGCTGAGGCTGTTGGATTTGATATAGATGGAGAGGCATTAACAATTGCAAGGGAAAATGCAAAGGCTACGGATGTTGAAGTAGACTTCGTCCTCTGCGATGTTAGGTTAGTTCATCTGAAGACTCCGCCGAGAAATGTGACCGTAATAATGAACCCGCCATTTGGAATTCAGAGAAAACATGCGGACAGACCCTTCCTTTTCAAGGCGATGGAGATTGCAAACGTCGTATGGACAATTCACTCAGCTGGTAGTGAGAGGTTTATAAGGAAGGTTTGCGAGGAGAAGGGTTTCAGGATTACTCACCTACTTAAGTTAAAAATTCCGTTGAAAAGGACTTACTCCTTCCACGAAAAGCCGTTTAAGCTGATAGCGGTTGAGGTTTACAGGATCGAACGCTACATTTAAATAGCTACGATCGATTTGCCTTTATGGAAGTCAAAGTCGTTGAGATGGAAGGAAACTACGTAAAACTTGAGATTAGGGGTGAGGATCACACCTACCTCAACCTGCTTCAGCACTACCTTCTTGAGGATGAAGATGTGGAGATTGCGAAATACTACATCCCCCATCCACTGCAGGATAGAGCGGAGCTCGTAGTAAAAACTAAGAAAAAGAATCCACTCGAAGCGATCAAAGAAGCTAACGAGAAGATAATTAAGGCTTGCGACGAGCTTTTATCCCAGATTTAATAATAATTATGAAAAATCCGAAATAAAAATCAAATCAAATCGATTCTAACTTCCTTACCTTTTTCAACATCTTCATCGCTCAAGCTGAACGTTTTTGTTACGTTTCCAGCCTTTATCGTGTAAGGTGTTATAGCCTTAACTGGGTAGGTTGTGTTTTGGGCGTAAGGAACCACTATTTCGTAGGTTCCGTTCACAACTTTCACAACGTTTGAATACGTGAAAACCCTACCCTGATTGGTTTTAACCTTTACTTCAACCGTTACAACGCTCGCGTTTGCCTTTCCGTATATCTTCGCTCCTCTAACTCTCTCAAAGATTTTCACGTATCCGCTTGTGGTAACGTTGACGGGTTTCAAACCGAATTTCTTAGCGTACTTCTGGTTGAATATCTGCTTGTAGATCATCTCCTGAAATCCCATCCAGCTCAACCGGGAAACCGGTTTGGATTCGTATATCAGTCGGTAATGTGACAATCCCGAACAATCTAAAAGATGCAACTTTGCTTCGGTGGTTTCATACCACTTTTCACTTGGGTACGGCATACTGCCTATAACTACACCGTTCATTGGAACATCCGAAATGCTTGGGGCTAATCCTATACCGTAAGGAGTTCTGTAGACAACCCAGTAACCCTCGTAGTATATCTTGCTCGCATTCTCCAAACTACCCTCAGCCCATACTGCCATAGCGTAATACTTACCAGTCAACATCTCCACATCGCTTATCACGTACTTCACGTTCAGCTTCTCTGCGACGTACTCGCTTTCGTTTTCCGTAAATGCGGTAAAGAACCACGATGCTCCGGGAACTTTGTCATACTTGTTTCCGATTCCCTGCTGGAAGGGGTTGGCGTTTGGCATTCTGTGTGCAATAGCCTCTATCCAGTGTCCGTAGTCCCACCAGCTCATTACTCCGTAGGTTTCGAAGGGATAGGGGTAAGGTTTGCTGGTATTCGGAGATGGCTTGTAAAGCTGATAGTAGTAATCATCGTAGTTGCCGTCGGGTGTGTTGTTTTTAAGCCATGTTAGAGCTGACCACCACTCCTTGTTTGGACCTCCAGTGTACTTACTTTGCTCATTTGCCAACGCAAAAGTCGGATAAAATAGCACTACAATTAGGATAACCGAGAGAGCTACCTTCGTGACACTAATATTCTTAGTCTTTTTCTCTACGGTCTGAGCGATGCAATCGTAGAATTTCAGTCTTTTGAGCAGGAAATCCAAGATAAGTCCTGATGTTACCGCACACACAAGTGCGAAGTAGTAGGCGAATCTGTTCTGTCCCCACAGGGCTATGAACATCACAATACACCAAAGGAGTGTCAACAGGTATTTAGGCTCTCTACTTCTGTACGTTAGGTAACAGAGGTATAGAAAACCGAAGAATCCAAAGAAAAAGGACATCCCAAAGTGTATCCAAGCTGGAGCCAAGCTGAATGTTCCACCCATGAAGAAGAACGGCTGAACTTCCGCAATGGTTAAAGCACCACCCTTCGGCTGTACGACACCAGTAACACCGATTACCATGTTTAGGACTTGGGGAGCTAAGATGCCGAGCAAAACTGTTGAAAGGATCGTCAAAATTAGGAAGGTCACTGGGTAAACTAAGTGCTCTCTAACGCCGAATCTTACATAGAACGGTTTTACATATTCCACAAACTTGAAAACGGTCAACAGTGCCAAACAACCCAAGAGTATGAGCAGTTGGAAGGGCGAGTAAAATACGGTGCTGAAGAACGGAGATTTAAAGGCGAAGGGGAGGTAGAGTAGGGATGCGATACCAATTGTTATTGCCGTAACTTCTACCAAACCTTTGGTTTCAAAGAACTTTTCTAAGATAAGGGCAATAGCAACAAATGTTGTTAAGAACATTGCGAAAACGAAGCTGGGTGCCCAAGTGTCTAAGTACATCCCGTAAGCTATTCCGGCTAATATTGCCGAGAATATTGCCTTTCTACTCTTTAAAGGATACTCCGTATCTCTCCAAACGTTTAGAGAATAAACGTAGGTTGCCAAGGTCGTTATCATCCAGAAGGTTTCCCAGCAGTGGTGATCGTTGAAACCAAGCATGGATCTCTGCAGATACTGACCGGGAATAACAGCTACGAGTAATGCTGAGATTATTCCTACCCTCTTGTTAAAAGTCTGGCTTGCGAAGAGGTACATTGGCAAAACGATTAAAGTTCCCGCTAAAACGGGTATGAATGCTAAAACGCTCCTTAGCGATTCTCCCTGAGTGTGACCGGTTGCAATTGCAATTATGGAGCTTAGGTAGACCAAGAATGGTCCGAAGTGTGTATATGTGCCGTAAGGGTAGTTCGTGAATGGATCAAACCATATCCTGTTGGGGAAATTGTGAATGCAGTTCTCTATCAACCTGTAATAGTACCAAGGATCGTTACCGCCCAACCTTACCGTCCATGTGAAAACGCCGTTCCACGGGTTTATTACCCTTAAGTACAAGCTTACTACGATCGCGAGAGCCAAGAACGGTAGGTACCAGTAGTTCTTTTTCATGCTTTGAAGGTCTTTAAAAGATTTATAAGTCTTTTCAGTTTTAGATCACAGATGCTCGCAGAGAAGTTTAGAAAGCTTAGAGGTCTGGCTTGGAAGGTTATGGATGGGATATTTGAAAACATGTGGGACTACAAGTACGTTCCAATTGAGATAATTGCGAGGGATTCTGGAGTTGAAGAACACAAGGTAGAAAAAGTTCTTAAGAGTCTCTCCGATGAAAAGTTGATCGAATTAAAGCGGACAGAGTATTTAGGAGGAGCTTTTACATTTTTGGGACTGTCTCTGTATTCTCTCAACAGGTTCGTCAGAAGGAATGTAGTTACGATGTTGGGAGAAAAGATGGGTGAAGGAAAGGAAAGCATGATATACAACTGCATGTCAAAGTGGGGTGAGACAGTTTTAAAGTTTCACAAAGTTGGTTATCCGAGCTTCAAAAAGGTTAGAGAAAAGAGAGATTACGGCGATTTGCACTACACCGTTTTGATGGTTAGAAGCGCCAAAAATGAGTTCAACGCTTTGAAAAAATTGTACGGCAAGGTTAGCGTTCCCAAGCCGTATGGCTGGGAAGGAAACGCAGTTTTAATGGAGCTTATCGATGCAAAAGAGCTTTACAAGGTTAAGCTTGAGAATCCTAAGGAAGTTCTGGATTACATAATAGAGGAAGTTAAGGAGATGTGGAAGCTGGGAATAGTTCACGGCGACTTGAGTCAATTCAACATTCTCGTAAATCCTGAGGGAATTTGGTTTATAGACTTTCCTCAGGCTATAGACCTCAACGAGATTGAAACGGATGAAGAGCTTAAGATGGCTGAAGAAATTCTGAGGAGAGATTTAACAAATCTCGTAAATTACTTCAAGAAAACATACAGGTTGAACGTAGATGCAAATAAGGTGGTTGATGAAGTTTTGAAGTCACACTAATTTTAGGTCAACCGAAAAATTTAAGTCAAGTTAGGTTATCCTAAAGACTGGTGGTGGATATGCCTTGGGGAGATGGAACGGGTCCTTGGGGACTGGGACCGAGAACTGGTAGAGGAGCTGGATTCTGCTCAGGATACCCAGTACCGGGGTTCATGAACAGATGGGTCTTTCCACCGTTCGGAGGTAGGTGGTTCGGACTTTGGAGATTTGCATGGAGGTTCGGATGGAGAGGTAGAAGGTTTGGTAGGAGGTGGTGGTGATGCCTTGGGGTTGGGGTAGAGGATGGGGTTGGAGATGGTGGTTCTGGGCAACAGGGTTGCCGGGATGGCTCAGGTGGGCTTACCCGTTCTGGTTCCCGCCGTACATGACACCAGAAGACGAGCTTGAATACTTAGAAGCCATGAAGGAAGACTTGGAGAAGGAGCTTGAAGATATAAAGAAGAGAATCGAGGAACTCAAGAAGTCTCTAGGAAAGCAGTGAATTTTTTAATCCGAAATTTAAATTGAAATTAAAAGTCCGAGTAATTCAAAAGATTCTGACAACTGATAATACGTAGCTTTCGAGATTGCACCTTCAACCTTCGATGGTACTTCCGATGGACTTCGTAATTACTCTGACCTTTCATCCTTTCTTGATAAGTATTCGAAACGGTTCAATTCCGAAACCTTAAACTCGTCGATCATCAAACCTCCAACAAGTAGATCGATCTACACCATGCTTGTAGTGGCTATAAACGAACTTAATCTTTTTGTTTTGGAATTTTTATAATTTTTTAGATGCTCAAAAGCTTTTTATCTTGATGTATATTTAATTACATGACCAAAGCTCCCTACGTTAGGGAGTACAAGCAGAGTAAGGCAAGAGGAAAAGACTACATGGTTAGATGCGACGGTTGCGGTAGGAAAGTGCCCCGCTTCAAGACTTTTGTAGCCTACAGAGGCTTAAAGCTCGATTACGACATAATTAAGATGGTTGGTAGAAAGAACATCTCCGTCACGAGGGTTAAGGCTTACTACTGTCCAAAGTGTGCGAGAAACTTGGGAATCGTTCAGCCCGGAAAGTTGGGAAGAAGGAAGGATCACTGGATTTAATTTTTATTTTTTACACGTAGGACATTTCGGATTTCTTTCAAACTCTATTGTGATGAACTCCATATTCCTCAGATCAAACCTCAAAAGCTTCCCTCTCAAAACCTCCATACCGAGTATAACCTTTACAACCTCCGCACACTGAATGCTCCCCGCAACTCCGCATGTAAATCCAAATATCGGTGTAAGTCTAATCTCTTGCTTGGGAAAACCCATGTAGAGGCATCTGTAGCAAGGAGAACCGATTATCGTTGTAATTTCACCTTCAAAGCCGTAAATTGCTCCGTGAACCATTGGAATACCATTTTTCACGCAGAAGTCGTTCAGGATAAGGCGTGTTTCGAAGTTATCCGGACATGCAACTACAACGTCGTAGTGTTTAGCTATTGACACGTTACTTTCGTCTAAGTGAAAAGGATAAACTTCGACTTCTATATCGGGGTTCAGCTTTTCGATGAACTCCATCGCTGATACAGCCTTGTTCTTGCCAATATTATTAGCGTGAATGAACTGTCTCTGAAGGTTGTGCTCTTCAACAGTATCACCGTCAACGATACCCAACTTTCCAATTCCAGCTGATGCTAAGTACGTTATAACAACGCTACCCAAACCTCCAGCCCCAACGACGAGCACACTGCTTTTCATCAGCTTCTCCTGTCCCTCCTCACCTATCAGAGGAATCTGCCTCACGTACCTATCCATGTTCAAAATCTTTCGAAACTGTTTTTAATGTTTGGATATAATTCATACTATGAAAGTTAAGGTCGCAATAAACGGTTACGGAACGATTGGTAAGAGAGTTGCAGATGCTGTAAGCAGGCAGGACGATATGGAAGTTATAGGGGTCACAAAAACAAAACCGGATTTCGAAGCCAAGATGGCTTTAAAAAGGGGATACAAGCTATACTGTGCGATTCCCGAAAATTTAGAGCTTTTCGAGTCAGCGGGTATTAAAGTTGAGGGAACAGTTGAGGAGTTAATTGAGAAGGCGGATATTGTCATCGACTGTTCTCCCGGTAAGGTTGGAGCGCAGAACAAACCGATGTACGAGAAGGCTGGCGTTAAGGCGATATTTCAAGGCGGTGAGAAGAAGGATGTTGCTGAAGTATCCTTCAACGCTTTAGCCAATTATGAGGAAGCCATGGGAAAAAATTACGTTAGGGTTGTGAGCTGTAACACGACCGGATTGGTTAGAGTCCTTTACCTCCTTGACACGAACTTCAGAATTGGAAAGGTTAGGGCTGTGATGATTAGAAGGGTTGTCGATCCGAAGGAGGATAAGAAGGGGCTTGTGAATGGAATAATGCCCGATCCGGTAAAGTTGCCATCTCACCACGGTCCAGATGTTCAGACAGTTCTTCCCCACATCGACATAACGACCGTCGCATTTAAAGTCCCGACGACACTAATGCACGTCCACTCGTTAAACGTTCAGCTAAAGGAGAAAGTCAGTGAGGACGACGTGATCGACGTTTTCGAGAAAGAGCCGAGAATAACGCTCGTTTCAAAAGATGAAGGATTTACCTCCACAACCAAGATAATAGAGTGGGCGAGAGAGCTGAGACTGAGATACGATCTGTTTGAGAATGTCGTTTGGAAGGATTCAATTGCGGTTGTTGATAACGAGCTTTACTTTACTCAAGCGATTCACCAAGAAGCTATAGTCGTTCCCGAGAACATAGATGCGATCAGGGCGATGTTCGAAATGGCTGAGAAAGAGGAAAGCATAAGGAAGACAAACGAAAGTTTAGAGATTGGTAAGTTCAAGATTTAACTTTCTACTTATTACATAACTCATAAACAGCTAATTTTATGATTCCTAAACTAATGGAACAGCAAAACTTTTACCGTTTAGTGTTTATATGACACACATGAGAATCGTAGCTTTGGGTGACATCCACAATGAAGATGTTAGCGTTCCAGAAGGTGACTTAATAGTGATAGCTGGTGATTTCACGATAAACGGACCGATTGAATTTGCTGAGAGATTCTTGGATAAGATCAGAGGTAAAGTTTTGGCAATTCCGGGAAACATGGATCCGAAGGGTGTTTTGGATATATTAGAGTCTAAGGGAGTTTCAATCCACAGAAAGACCGTTGAAATTGGTGGAATAACGTTCTTCGGTTTTGGAGGCTCTTCAACGACTCCATTCAACACACCCTTTGAGTTCGATGACGAGGAGATAGAGAGACTGATCTCAGGATTCAAAGCTGATATAGCTATCTTCCACGACACACCCTACGGATTCTTCGACTGGATTGGTGGTAAGAGCGTCGGCAGTATGGCTATAAGGAGATGGATAGAAAGCGTTAAGCCTAAGCTTGTGTTCTGCGCACATATCCATGAGCATGAAGGTGTTGCGAAGCTCAACGATACGCTGATAGTCAAAATCCCTCCGGCAAACAAGGGCAGAGGAGTTGTAGTTGAATTCGAGGATTTCAGCAACGTGATAGTCAGGTTTGTCAGTTTAAAGCCCTAAGAATCTCTTCCCATCTTTTATTACGTGAAACGTGTGCTCCGGAGTCCATATAACTCCAATTAACTCGTATTCTTTATCTCCCCTAATCTTTCCCTTTTGGGGGTAGAATAAGCCTATCTGCTTCCACCCGTCATCATCCTCAACCAGAACTACGAATTTCCTACTCGTCTTCTTAATTATGCACGCCCTACTTTCTAAGCCGAAGTAGTTTGCGTATCCCGTGAAATGCGCACTACCCTCCTTCTGAAAGAGTACGAACTCGGAAATTCTCATTAAATGTGCTCCAACAGGGCGTATTTAACTCTTGCTCAAACTATATCTCTCGACGTATCTATTTCCAAAACGCTCCTCTCGGTCTTAAATCTGACGTAATTCGGTATAGCGTAACCACCGATCATTTTAGGTATGGCAAATTTGAAGACGTACCTATCACCGACTTTTTCCGACTCCACAACCATAACACCGTCACTCACATACATCAGTCTTGAAAGCTCCCTGTCTTCGTACTGATCCTTGAGAACGATGGCGTTTATTATCAAGTCGTTACTGTATGCTATCTCTCTCAACTCAAGCGCCTTCTTACAGTCCCCCTCAAACTCTACGCATACCCTACAATTCCTCAAATCTTTGAGGTTGTCAAAATCTACGATTTCAAAGTTGTAACCCAGCGTTTTAGCCTCGTTAATTACTATATCTTTACTTTTGAAACTGGGAATGTAGTAGTCGCACATGCCGTATATGAGAAGTTCGGGAGTTGCGAGAGGATCAACTATAACCGTTATGAAGGAAGGAAGGGGAAAGCCACCTATAACCCTATCGACTATTCTGATACCACTCTCAACTATTCTCTTCATACGTACAGATTTCGAGTAACGTATATAAAAAGAGTTTGAAGAATCAACCCTATGGAGGAAGTTTACTTTCAATGCAATACATGCGGGTACGTCTTCCTCGATAACCCGTACAAGTTTCCGATCAGATGTCCACAATGCGGGAGCGAAGATGTAGAAAAGATTTAGATTTCAATACTCTCTATAAATCTCAACCTCTTCGGAATCGGCGGATGGGTCGATAGGAACTCTTGAAGTGGAGATACCTCCATCCTCTTTAGCCTTTCAATCTCCATCCTCGTTATCGGATTCGCTACGGCGTTAACGAGTGCGTAGATGAAGAGCGTCTTCAGCTTACTATCCGCTATTTCACCCATGAAGGACGGATACCTTTCGTAAAACAGATGAATTTTAGCCAAGCTTCTCTGCATAGCATCCTTGCTCGTAGCTAAAACACCTTCGAAATCCGCGTAGTACTCTCTGAGTCTGCTGAAGGCTAAAACGAGTATCTGAACTACGAAAGAAATAACGACTGCAGCAATTCCAACTGCGGCGAGTTGAGCGCCTCTTCTATCCTCCTCTCTCAAACTCGCATGTATAAGTGCGTAGCCAAGGTAGAATATAATAGACGGAAGTAAACCGAAGAACAGCATTACCAAGTTATCCCTGTGCTTGTGATGTCCTATTTCGTGACCTATAACAGCTTCAAGCTCGTCTCTCGAGAGCATTTGTAGTAGTGCATCAGATACCGCAACGTACCTTCCCGTAAGGAAGTTACCGTATGCAAATGCATTGGGTGGACACCTTACTACAACGGCTTTAGGAGGTTTTACACCCAACCTGTATGCGACATCGTTCACCACATCCTGCAACCTTGCATCCCACTCGGCATGATAACTCACGTTTATCATGAAGGGTGAAATCAGGTAGATCAGAATGTTCATTACGAGAACGAACAAAGCCAGTCCGACTATACTGATGTAAAAGCCCACCAAGCTCATGATTGCGTATATCGTTAGGGAAGATATAGTTACTATAAGCACCGCAAGTATTACCATCGATGTGTAGAGCGAAAACCTACCGGCAAACCTGCCCGCAACCTTCGGTGCTACGGTGCTCGCTAAGAACAGCATCAGAAAGTATCCTAACATCCCCAGCATCATGTATATGGGATCGAATATCAGGAACATGTTATGAGAATATCGTGGAGTGATAAATCCCTTTCGCTAAATCTGGATGAGTCTGCCGTTTTCAACCTTTAATCTGCCAGTCTTGTAACACACATCACTCAACTGACATTCGGCTTCGAATACGTATGTTGAATAATCGAACGAACTTTCATCTCTCCTGATCGTTATCAGAACATCATACAAATCGTTAATGTAATAATCTATTCTGGTCTGCGTTTTAAGATGTTTAAATCCGAATAGGGTTACGCCCCTTGGAAGAATTCCGTAGGATTCGAGTAGAAGCCTCAAAGCTTCCTTTTCATCCAGCATATTCATAATGTAGGCTATACTGCTGTAGAGTATCAGAACGGACTTTCTATCTAAAGATTTTAGAGTTTCCATAAGGGATGCTATCTCCTCTCTTGGGGTGCTGTGCTCTATGAATGCGTAAAGCTTTCCAAAGTTTATCTCATCCGTGTGCCCTATCTTAATCACGTTAATATTGTCCAAAAGTTTAGCCATGTCAGGCTCTGTAAACATAAGATACTCCGCCCTTCTACAAAACTTGTGGTACAAGGCTTCGGAATACAATACCAAGTATACGTCTCGATCGGAGTATGAGGGAATGATGTGCTGAAATATGAACAAATCCTTAACTACCGATGAATCGTAAAGTATTCTCGACCGCAATCCTTCCAATTCTCTCATGAAATCCGTTAGCCTGACGTATATCTCATCCATACTTACAGCTTGCAAAGGTTATATATAACGCTTTAGTACCCAACTTTAGATGATGAATTCAGCCTTGACTGAGCGGTGATGAAATCTGGCAGTCTGATTACAACCTCTTAACCA
>CAYMRE010000009.1:13302-14785 GCA_964392755.1 uncultured archaeon | reverse complement strand
TTTAAATCTTAAACCGAAAAGTGTTTATTTCGTTTAATATCTTTACGACTATGGCTAAAAAGATAGAAAAAGTTCTCGTTCCGTTGGATTTTTCGGAGTACGCTGAGAAAGCCTACGAGTTTGCAAAGGAACAGGGATGGAAAGTTATCGTTCTGCACGTGCTCGAAGAGGGATTGCTCGAAAGAATTTATCCATACTTCTCTGCTCCAGGATTTGATTTCGAAGATTTCGTTAGGGAGAGAAAGGCTCTTGCGGAGAGGGAGCTTGAGAAGTACGATGCAGAAAAGAAGATCGTGAAGGTCGGAAAGTCCTGGAAGGAGATTGTGAAAACTGCGGATGAGGAGGATGTCGATCTGATAGTGATGACTGAAAGGGGAAGCGGGGAGGAGAAAATATTTGGTTCTTGCGCTGATAGGGTTGTTAAGCACGCAAACAAGCCCGTTTTGATTGTGAGGTGATCGGATGAATTCGGTAATTGGGGCGTTGATATTCCTGACGGGTTTGATAGCTGGAACTCTTGGAGGACTATTGGGTATAGGCGGTTGCGTCATAATGCTTCCAGCTTTGATCTTCGTTTTCAAATACCCGTTACCATTGGCAATAGGAACTACGATTACCGCTGTAATTCTAACAGCAACGTCTGGTGCGATCGCACACGTAAGGTTGAAGAACGTTGACTACTCAACTGCAAAGATCGTAGCGATAAGCGGTGCTTTCGGAGCTGCGGTAGGTTCGGTAATATTCTTCTACGTAGCAAATCAGTTCTGGCTACTGAACTTCATTCTGGGCTTCGCCTTTCTCTACGTAAGCGTTAGGATGATCTACGAGGGTCTATTCAGGAGAAAGATGACCTCAAAAATCGGAGACAAAGTTCCCGGCTCAACACTCGCAAAATCGCTCATAGGCTTCTTCATCGGAATAATAACTGGTATCGTCGGATTGGGTGGTGGGTACGCTTTGGTTCCATCCTTCATATACCTGCTTGGATCACCAGTTAAGATTGCGGTAGGAACTTCCTTAGCTTCGTTCATAAGCATGGCTGTTGTGAGCGGAGCTTTCAAGCTTTATCAGGGAGTAGTCGATGTGATCGCAGCGATATTTTTAGGAGTGGGAACGATAATCGGTGCACAGATCGGTGCAAGGCTGACGAAGATAGTTCCCTCCTGGGCGATCAAGGCAATATTCGGGTTTGTTTTCCTTTACGTCTCTCTGAAATTCATCTATCAGGGAGTGCAGATGTTGATGTAGATTTTGTAATAAAATTCTAATTTTTTATTTTTATATCGGTAGTGTTATGATACTGGTGATGAATTATAGTAGCGGATTCAGAGTTTGAGAGAGATTTCGAGCATTTTGAGAGATGTAGAGAATCCGATAGTTGGTGGTGAAGTATCATTGTGTACAATTCAAGGTTGCATCACCACCAATTATCTCAACATCTTTAAACTAACGAGAAATCCGAAAAACAGGTTCGTATAGTACG
>CAYMRE010000009.1:0-13202 GCA_964392755.1 uncultured archaeon | reverse complement strand
TATCTCAACATCTTTAAACTAACGAGAAATCCGAAAAACAGGTTCGTATAGTACGTTATAGTTCTCCAAATAGCTACAAGAACACCTAAAGCACTCTGCGGAACGAATGCCGAATAGAGGTAAGCCATCGTACCCTCAGCTATTCCACTGCTTCCCGGTGTTAGAGGTATTAAGGAGACTACGACTATTATCACCTGTGCAGTTATGGAGAAGAGGAAGTAGGGTGGAAGGTGCATTGCCAACAGTATAAACGATGGTATCAGAAAACCCAAGAGCCACATTACAATTGTAAGTAGAAACATTATACATGCATAGCGTTTCGACTTCAAAACGTCTATCAGAGCTGATCTGAAGTTTAAAGCCTCGTTTACCATCTTATTCCTTATTTCGTCCGTTCTACCCTTCAAAAATCTTCTAAAGGATTTGCACAGCCTTTCTATAAACTTCTCAATCTTTTTCGGGTTCTTCAGCAGTGTGTAGAGGAGAGCTATGAATGAGAATAGAAATAAAGAGAATATTCCCGCAACTTTAAATCCAAATCCAACGTAGAATCCGGTTAGTATTACCAGTACCGGTAGAGAAATCGCAAAAAATATTGCATCGAGCAACCTCTCTATTAGGATTGCAGCTGATGCGGTTCCGTAGCTCTTGCAAACGTCTGCAACCATCTTAACTCTCACCGGTTCACCGCCAGCGGATGAAGGAGTTATAGCCGCAAAAAACATGCTGGATAGTGTTGTTATCAGAGAATAGCTGTAGTCTATATCACTTCCCAATGTCTTGGCAATTACCTTCAACCTCAAAGCCCAGAGAAGCCAAAAGGAAACTTGAAGGAGAAATGCGATTGCGAGAAATTTGTAGTCGAGAGTTCTCAAAATACTTAAGGAAACTTCGAAGTTTGATATGTGGAAGATTATGGCGATCGTTAAGATGCTGATTATCAGAGCAATTGTCGCTTTAACCCAATCTTTCATTTGACCACCTCAGATAGTGTATCAGTGCTTTGATCGAATAGATTGAGTGAATTGTCAGTCCTACGAGTGGAGCGATGAAGTAGAACCATCTGAAGCGTCTAATAAACCTTTTCGATTTAAAGTGAATCGCTATTGAGGACGTTAGAAGGATCGTTAGGTAGATTGCCAAAGCCTCCAAATTAAAAGCGAGTAATGGGATGAGTAACACTAAAAGCGACCAAGCAACCACATCGTAGGGCTTAAACCCCACCATCTTCAAAGCCTGTGCAACGCCTTTAGCTCTACTACTCTGCCAAGCCAAAACTTCTCTTAAATTCTTAGGCAAACTTACGATCACCTTCGCATTGGCAAAGCCACACTTAACCTTCAAACCGTTTTTGAGCAGTAAAATGCTGAAACCGTAATCCTCAGCCCTAACGCTCTGTGGATACATGACTTTTCTATATATCCAAGTCTTCTCCGCCTTGTTGTTCCCCGGTGCGTGTCTTTCGTAAAGTTTTGGAACGATCAGGTGTATTGCATGATACCAAGCGAAGGCATGATCGAGAAAGCTACCCTCCAAAATCGGAATTCCACCGACTATATCGTAATTCTTCAGAGCTTTGACCATTTCTTCAACGTACCTTCTATCGTAGACGTTTTCCGAATCGCCCCAAATGACGACATCGTAACCCCTCTTCAAAGCAAATTCGCAACCCTCCACCCTTGCAAAACCCGTCCCACCCAGCCTATCCTGCACTTTAAACATGACCCCGTATTTCTCAGCAATTTCTTTGGAGTTGTCCTTGGATTTGCCGTCCAGAACGAGTACATCGAAGTTCTTGTAAGTCTGCTCCTTCAGCGACTTTAAACACCTCTCAAGTCCTTCCGCATTGTCCTTGTTGAGAATTATTACCAGAACCTTCATAGCTCCCTCGCGAGCTTCTTAGCTTTGATCCAGACAGCATCCATGTTCAGATACTCCCAGTTTCCGAATCTACCAAATGGGATTACTCCGTTTTCAATGAGAAATCTTCTGATTTCCTCAACCTGACTGTAGCTCTCGTCGTACACTATGTAAGCGTAATCCCACTCCCACTTTAGACATATCTCAGGTTCGACATCGAATCCTATCCTCTCCAAACCCTCTAAAACCTCATCAACCTCAGCCTTCCCAGATACCTCCGCTATAATGTTTATCCTGTTTTCGGGAGCCATGTTAGGGCTGTAGTTGTGCAGAAAAGCTACTCTGTGGAATATCACATCATCATCTGGAACGTACACCCAGTGAAAGTCTGGCAAATCTCCTTTACCACCTATCCCAACGACTGTAAGGGGGTTGTAGCTGAGCTTAACTTTCATACCAAGCATTCGAGCCGTAACGTCTATTGGAGCGGTTGAAACGACTTTATCGCACACGTATTCCCTCTTACCTTTCAGAATAAACTTTTCACCGTCTCTCTCTATCCTTTCAATCCTCTCGTTTGTAACGATGTTGCAATGCTTTGCCAGATTTCTTGCCAAGGTCTCGATTCCCCCTTCCAAAGGATAGTAAAACCTCAGCTGGTGCTTGTAACCTTCCGTAGGAATTCCGACGCACGACTTTAATATGTCCTCAACCGGTGGATTTGGAACCCTGTTCCCCACCCATTCGAGCGTAATCTTTCTCAGATCAGTCTTCCAGAGCTTCTCGTTGTAAGGCTTGAGATACTTCTCCGTTATAGCCCTGCCAAAGACGTAGTAAAACCACTCAAGCAGATTTTTCGGTTTATCCTTCTCTCTAACGTAGTTCATGAAAAAGTCGTAGAGTATTTCGAACCTCTCCTCCATCGGCAACATGTAAATCCCGTTTTCAAACGGATACTTCACAAATCTTCCTTTATAGTGTATAAACGTCCTCCTCCTATGTTCAACAACCCTTCCGACGATATTCACCAACTCCCTCAGAGCGTTCTCGTCCTTCGAAAATATTATGTGTGAACCTCCAGTATCGAACGTGTAACCCTCAACGTATTCACTTCTCAGAAGTCCACCTACCCTATCTCCCGCTTCTATGACGAGAGAATCCTTAACGTGGTAAGCCAACGAAAGCCCTGCAAGTCCTCCCCCTATTATTCCTATCAAACTATCCCCTCCATCCGCAGTATGTACTCAGCCCACTTCAGCTTCCTCAACTTTAATCCGTCAGCTTTTTCGAAGTCGAAACCCACGAGTCTTATAGACCTTGCCTTAAAGTGCTTGGCAATCATAACAGCCCTGTCACCATCGGTAAAACCGCAGAAGTTGTAAACACCGTTTATAGGCTCAACTTGAGTCGTTGCCACAAATCTCTCCAGCTTTGGGACAATTTCTTTTAGAAGTTCGATGTTGTCGCCGTGAGCATGCAAAACTATTATGCAACCTTCATCTTCGAGCCTCTTGAGTATTCTCCAACCCTCTTCACCGTCGGTGACGTGGATGTGCGGGATTACGTCGTAATTTAAAATGCTCTTGCCAGCGGTTATTAGAACGTCACACTTGAAATCCAAACTCTTTGCCATAGGTCCCAAAACGACAACATCTCTCCCTTCAACGAATTTCAATACGTCAGCGGGCAAAAGTTTGCCCCTTCCAAGCTCAGCCATAATTTTCGTGGCTATTCTGTCCTTCTCAACATCCAGTCCCAAGTCTTTGGCAATCTTCGGATAAACATCCTTCAGCCAGAATTCAAGATGCATACCTCCACAACCCCCTTCTCTCCTTCATCGCAATCTCCTGAAGCTTCAGGTAGTATTCGAGCTTCTTGAACTTCGTAACGTAAACCCTTGCATAACCTTCTTTCAGTAGAAGGGCGTTGAAATCCGTGCCATTAACGTAAACGTATGCTAACAGCCTGCCGTATCTATCTCTGTAACCCGTCATGGGGTCAAACTCGATTGTCACTTTTCTGTGATCGAGGTACTTCTCCGCAAACACCTTTGCCCTTATTCCCCATTCAGTCAAGAGCGTCAGATTCGTTATGTTGTCGTACTCGTAGGGCTTGTTCCGCTCGACTTTTATCTCTGGCGTGTCAACTCCTATAAGCCTAACCTTCTCAATCTTTCCGTTTATTTCGACAACTATGGTGTCTCCATCTATAACGCCGACAACAACCCCTTTCTCAACCCTCTTATATTCCGAACATCCTAAGAATGCCAAAGCCAAGATGAGGGTTAAATAGAGAATTCTCATGGATGTGTATACACAGCTCTCAAAATCCCGTTAAGAGCTTCAAGCCTGCAGAAGGCAAACCTCTCGAATTGAACGACTTTACCGATGTCGTTTAAGGCATTCTTTTCTGCAAACCCCTCCTTACTGACCTCTCCTATAACTTTGCAATCGATGGAATCGTCCTTTGAAAGCCAGTGGATAATTCTACCCTTCTTGATCTCTCCAAGCTCGTAGCTGACGAACTCGAAAATCCTCTCATCCTTGTCAACCAGTCTGATGTTGCAGAAGTCCTTAAGCCTGATAACATCCCCTTCTCTCAGCTTCTCGAAGTCGTCTGCGGTTATGTAAACTCTGCTTTTACCATTCAAAACTCTGAAACCTCCTTTAGTCGGATGGAGCGGAATTTTAACTTCTCTCTCTTCAACACCCTCGATTTTTATCTCAACTGGATCCCAGACGAAGAAGTATCTGTTTGCAACGGGATCGACGAGCTTTCTGTTCTCAGCATAGAGGTTTTTCACGCTCACAGCCACATCGTTCTCACCGACACCCAACGAAAGGATAAAGTTCCTTATAGCCTCCGGCTGGAATCCCCTCCTTCTAAAAGCCCTTATAGTCGGCAACCTTGGGTCGTCCCAGCCCTCATACTTTCCCTCTTCAATAGCCTTCCTTATCTCGCTCGTAGAAAGCCTCCCGAACTCGTGAATGCTCACCTTTCCCCAGTGCTTTGTTACGGGATACTCCCAGCCGAAGTATTTGTAGATGTACCTCTGCCTAAGTTCCGAATCTCTCAAGTCCTTTCCTCTGATTATGTGAGTTATGCCCAAGATGTGATCCTCTATAGCGGATTCGAAGTCCAAAGTCGGCCAAACACAATATTTATCGCCGACGAGAGGGTGATCTTCGTATATTATCCTGAAAGCAACCCAGTCCCTTATCGCAGGGTCTTTGTGCTTCATGTCCGTCTTTATCCTTATAACAACTTCCCCCTCCTCGTATTCGCCGTTGAGCATCTTCTCCCAAATCTCCAAGGCATCTTCCTTGCTAACGTTCCTATGGGGACATTCTACTCCGGCATCCCTGTATTTCTTGAATTCCTCCCTACTGCAGAAGCACGGGTAGGCTTTCTCCATCTCGAGCAGTTTCTCGCAATACTCGTAGTAGATGGGGATTCTCTTGGAAGCGTAAACAACCTCCTTTGGCTTAGCGTTTAGCCATTCGCAATCCTCAAGATACCACCCGTAAGCTTCCAAGAGCGGTCTCTTGGTTCGAGGGTCCGTGTCGTCAAAACGGAGTATGAACTTCCCATCGTAAATCTTGCAGTATTCGTCGTTCACAACTATACCCCTTGCTGAACCTAACGTCGGCGGTCCATTGGGATTTGGGGCAAAACGCATCACCACTTTCCCCTTCTCAGCCTTTTCGAGTGGTGGAAGTTTTATCTCCTTCTCATCCTTCTTTTTGACATCTATTACTGAATACTTCTCGAAGAGTTCCCTCTTTTTTTCCTCGCTCAGCGAGTTGAACTCCACAATACACTCCTTGACGATCTCAAGAATCTCCTTAGCCTTACTCCTAAGCTCTGGCATCTCAGCCATTATCTTACCCATCACAGCCTTTTCGTTAGGTTTACCGTATTTCAGAGCATTTAGAACCACGTATTTCATTACTATCTCTTTCACGGTTTCGATTTGTTTAGGTGGGTTATAAAACTGTTGTCAGATGACGATGCATTAAAAGTAGCCGTAAATCTCCTTTCCGCATCTCCAGCATTTGTTTCCCTTCAATCTAACATCGAGAACCCTGTAGGAGTAGCGTTTTATCAGTAGCTCACCGCAGTTCGGGCAGTACGTGTTCTCGTAAGTATGACCGGGAACGTTTCCAATGTAAACGAACTCCACTCCCTCCTTTTTGGCAATCTCTATCGCTCTTTCAATCCTTTCGACGGGTGTAGGTGGATTTTCGAAGAGGTATGCGGGGAAGTAGCGTGTGAAATGTAGAGGTACCTCTGATCCAGCGTATCTCAGATGATTTTCGACGAGCCACCTAACGCAATCTTCATCGTCGTTCAAATCGGTTATAAGCAAACACACAACTTCCAAGTGAATTCCCAGCTTCTTTGCAGTTTTTATAGTCTTTAAAACGTTTTTAGCTTTACCGCCACAGAGCCTATAAACTCTATCATCCCCTTTCAAATCGACGTTCATGGCATCCAATCCAGCGTTGACGAGATTTTTCAATGCAAAAGGAGATATGTATCCGTTTGAAACGATTGTATTGAACAAACCCTTTCTCTTAGCCAATGGAAAGAGATCGAGTAGATATTCGTAGAGTAACGTCGGTTCGTTGAAGCTTGCGCACGTTGCAACGTCTCCAAAAATGATGGCTTTTTCAACGATCTCTTCAGGTTTAACAACGCTGTAACTCATCGGCGGGTTAACCTTTGACAGATGCCAGTTCTGACACCACGGGCAGTCGAGATTGCAGGAGTACGTTGAGAAGGTTATTGCAGTTTTACCCGGTAAAAAGTGGAAGAACGGTTTAATCTCCATGGGTCTGCTCTCCATAGCACTTACGTTTCCGTATGTGAGGGTGTACAGATTTCCATTCCTTACAAACCTCGCATTGCATCTGCCAAACTCTCCCTCCTTCAACTTGCAGAAGTGGTAGCAGAGTTGGCAAACGACTTTATCTCCAACATTTCTCCAAGCTCTTGCGGGATGCATAACCAAAGTTGTCCGTAAAAACTAAGGCTTTCCTATAACACTGAACACACCCAAGCTCGATGCCAAGACGATTATTCCAGCGATTGAAACCCCCAAAGCTATAAAGACAAAAGATTTCGCTTTGTCTAAACCTAAAAGAAATGCAAGCAGGCAACCAGTCCAAGCACCAGTTACCGGTAGAGGAATTGCAACGAATATCGACAACCCCAAATAACCGTATCTTTCTATTAGAGCCTTTTTTCTTCTTGTTCTCTCCACTACTTTGATATACAACTTTGACAACGGTGTTCTTAGCGCAATTCTCTCGATAAAGTCCAAAAAGATAAGCAAGAATGGAACGGGAAGTAGGTTTCCAAGAATCGAAAGGATGTAAGCCCTCAGCGGATCGAATCCCAAGTATAAAGCTAAGGGAATTCCGCCTCTAAGCTCGGAAATCGGCAGAGCTGAAACCGCCAAAATTTTCAACCAGTCCACAATCTCAGGATTGATTGTACGTTAAAAACTTTTCCAAGCTCTTTACCAGAAGCAACAGAGACCTGTTGTATGGGACTTCAAGCCCAAGTTCCTCAGCCTTTCTGACTATCGCACCGTTTATGTAATCGATCTCAGTCCTCTTTCTCCTTTCTATATCCTGAAGCATGGAAGATTTGTTATTGGCAGTTTTGGTAACGACATCCCGCAGAACGCTTTCAAGCTCAACATCGATACCCATGGACTTCAACACTTCTTCTCCTTCCTTTAAAACGGCTAAAGCTAAATTCCACAACTCCTCTATCTCTGCAATAGCTCCATTTCTAATCTTTAAAATAGCGGTTATCGGGTTTATTACGGAATTTATCGCGGTCTTTATCCACTTTCTTTTCGCTATATCATCCACAGCCTCAGCCTTAATCCCGCTACTCCTCAAAACCTCCACGACCCTCAAAACGTCCTCATCAACTTTACCGTCCATACGACCTACGAAAGTCGTACCCATTCCGGCAAACTCTATCCATCCGTAATCGATCAAGTTCGATGCATAGGTCGTTACGCCACCTAAAACCCTTTTGAGATACTTCGAAAGCGTTTCTTCGTTTCCTATTCCGTTCTGAAGTGAAACGACTATTCCGCAGTCAACATTCCTCAGAGACTTTGCTACATCTTTGGTATCGTAAGATTTCACCGTAACAAACGTTACATCCGCATCGCAGGGCATATCGACGGCATTAACTCTTACAAAATCCTCTACCAATCCCGTAACCTTCAAACCCCTCTTCAAAGCCTCGAACTGTTTACCTCTCGCAACAAATACGACGTCGTAACCCGCCTTGTGAATGAAGTAACCGTAGAGGCATCCCAGTGCACCGGCACCCATTATCTGTATTCTCACGAACCTTAGTATCTTTCAAGTTAAAAGCTTTTAACTCAAAAGTAAAGCATTTAAGCTGATCTCCATCAGCCGAGAACAAACTCAGTAAACCATTAAACATAACATGAAATAAATAAATAATAAGATCGAATATGAAAGTTGTAGTAGCTGGTGGAGGAACGGGTGGACTTGAACTGATAAAGAATCTTAAAGGCTTAGATGTCACGCTAATCGAGCCAAAGGAGAGAATGACTTGTCAAGCTCTGTTGCCGGAGTACATCGCTGGCAAGGTTGAGGATGAAGACGTCAGCCTGAGGATTTCAGAGTTTTGCGATAGGCATGGTATCAACTGGGTGAAAGATAGAGTTCTGAAGATAGATGGCAATAGAATAATCACCGAAAGAGATGAAATCGATTTCGACTACTTGGTAGTTTCAATTGGAGCGAAACCCTTCGTATTCGAAAATACGTACAGCTTGGGAGATTTAGAGGATGCAAAGAAGTGTAGGAAGGCTGTTGAGAATTCTGAAAGCGTTGTAGTTATAGGTTCAGGAGCTACGGGTGTTGAATGCGCTTTCGAGTTGAGAGAAATGGGATGTAAGGTAACACTCGTTGAGTACATGGACAGAATTCTACCGACCTTCGATCCTAAGGTTTCATCGTATGTAGAGAAACTTCTTGAGAAGGAGGGCGTCAAAGTTTTTACATCTTGCAAGGTTATTGGAGTTAATGAGGTCGTTAAGACCAGTAGGGGTAACTTGGAGTGCGATGTTGCAGTATCATGTGCTGGTGTGATACCAAACAAAATCGACGGTTTGAGATACGAGAGAGGTATCGTCGTCGACGAATACCTGAGAGCCAGAAAAAACGTTTTTGCAATAGGCGATTGTGCTTTTGTTAAGGTGGACGGTAAAATTGCCACCAAAACAGCATTCGAAGCGGAGATGCAAGCTAAAAACACTGCTAAAAACCTAATGAGAATAACCAAATTGGTAAAGTATAAGGTTCATTCGAGCGTTGACAGACCGATTGCATTCATAACGCTCGCAAGGGACAGGGCTATCTTGATATACAAGGGCATCTTCATTCCTAAACCCATGAGAATACTTTACAAAGCCAAGAAGAAGGTGTTGGAGAACTTCATGAAAAGGTATAAGGTCTGAAGAATCGTAGATTAATCAGATGACTAAGATATACAAGGTCGATCCTAAAGAACCCAATGAAGCAGTTTTGAGGGAAGTGGCGGACATGATTAAAGAGGGTAAGCTCATTGCATACCCTACGGAAACTGTTTACGGATTAGGAACGAATGCGTTAGATGAAAATGCGGTAAAACGCCTCCTCGAAGTTAAAGGCAGATCGAGGAAACCTATATCGGTTGTAGTCTCAGATTTGGATCACGTCGAAAGAATTGCTGAGCCTAACGAAGTTGCCATGAAACTGATGGAGAAGTTCTTTCCCGGTCCGATTACCGTCATTGTAAAGAAGAAGGATACAATCCCTTCAATAGTCACCGCTGGAACGGACAAGATAGGGATAAGGATGCCAGACTACAAGATTCCTCTGAAACTGGCAGAGTTTAGCGGTGTTCCCGTAACGTCAACCTCGGCAAACATCTCGGGAAAACCGTCTCCCACAAAACCTGAGCACGTTATGGAGGATTTTATGGGAAAGATTGATGCGATACTCGATGCTGGAGAAACCCCTCTAAAGATCGAGTCCACTGTTGTGGATACTACGACAAAACCTCCAAGAGTCTTGAGGGTTGGAGCTATTTCGCTGAATGAGATAGAGAAGGTTGTTGGAGAGGTTGAAGTGTTGGATTACAGGGCTTACAAGCCCAAAGCGAAGGTTGTTGCGGTTTTTAAAGGGGATGTGGAGGAAGTTGCGGGGAATTTTGAAGGAAGGGTGTGCATAATCAGGGATGTAAAAGACCTCATGGATGTTCTAAGGAGATGTAAGGATTGCGATGTGATAGTTTTCGAATGCGTAAATCTGAGCGATGCTGTTAGAGCAAGGATTGAGTCAATTGCGGACGTTATCTACGACTGATCTCCTCGTATATTTTTTTAAGATATTCGACTTGATCGATTTCCGCTCTAAACTGTGCAGTTATCATTTTCTCGATAAGCTCTTTGATCTTCTTAGGATTTTTCACTCCATACAAGCATTTCAGGGGATCTCTCGAAACTTCTTTGAGAGTTCTTGCGTAGCCGACTCCTGCAGTAATCTTACCACTCCCCCCAGCACCAACCGCTCTCGTGTAATATTCCGAACCCCACTCAGCGGAACTGACAGGTATAACCGTTCCGTAGTTTAAGAGCTTACCGAAGAGGCTCTGCTCAAGAACAACTCTCCCTATCTGATTGTACGGAATAGTTTGCTCCTGTCTTCTCCAAATACCTCCCGAGATCTCTACGCCTACATCGGTCAGCTTGTAGTTTATCGTTCTTCTGTAAATTTCTGTTCTTATCAGCATTATCGTAACTGCGATAAGTATAGCGGTCGGAATACTCTCCAAGTACACGTTGAAAGCATCGGTTAAGGCTTTGAAGTTGTCAAACCTAACCTTAGCCGAAACGAATATCAAGGGGATTAAGAGCGACAGTCCCACAGACCCTTCAACCTCACTTGACCTGAGAACCCAAGCAAGTGCGAGGAGTATCAGCAGAAATATCGTCAGATTGAATATCGTCAATAGAAAACCAAATCCTAAGGCTTTGAGTGGTGTAAGGAAGCTCTCAATGTAGGTATTCACGAACTTGTAGATGACAAGTACAACAAGTGGTGTTAAACAGAGTAGGTAACGTCTCATGAACCCTAAAACGGAAGGTCTCACGGTCAGAACCGTTTTCGAGTCGTAATTTGCGTATTCTAAGTATCCGCTCATCACATTTACCTTTGCAATTCTAAGATTTAAAATTTCTCAAATGAAAAATGATTTATATTAGTTGATCGACTTTAGTTATGCCCTGCGTTTCACTGCTCGACGGAGTGTTTGGGTTTGCGCTGTTTCTCTACATCCTGTGCTGGATAGCTTTAGTAACCGATAAAGCTGAGCATTAATTTTTTACATTCTTTCTAAAGCCTCGATTCCCAAAAGCTCAAGCCCGTTCCTCAAAACTATCCTCACAGCATCAACTATAGCCAGTCTGTGCATTCTGATCTCCGATACCTCATCTAAAACCCTGTGTTCCCTGTAAAAGTCGTTAAACGTATTTGCAACGCTTAAGAGGTATTCCGCAACGTAGTTTGGCTTTAAGTCCTTGATAACCTTTTCAATCACGTAGGAAAATTTCGAGAGTAGCATGACCAAGTTTCTCTCAACCTTCGTGCATAGCTCGGGTTTGAACTCCAAATCTGGCATACCGCTTTCCACAGCTTTTCTCAAGATAGAACAGCACCTCGCATGTGCGTATTGAACGTAACTGGCAGTTTGTCTTTCAAAGTCTAAAGCTTTCTCCCAGTCGAAAACCATCGGTTTTTCGGGTGCAATCTTGACAAAATCGAACCTTATAGCTCCAACCGCTACAGCCTTAGCAATCTTCTCCTTCTCCTCCTTTCTGAAATTCCTCTCTTCAACGATCTTCTTAGCCTCTTCGTAGACCTTAGCTATCAACTCATCCGCTGAAACGAATTTACCCTTCCTCGTGCTCATTGAACCCTCCGGAAGTGAAACGAACTCGAAGAAGACTATTTCAGGAGGCTTGAGGTTGATAAGCTCAAGTATTTTGGACAACTGCTTTCCGTAGAGCTTGTGATCCGCTCCAAGCACGTTTATGAATCTTTCGAAGTTCTCGTTCTTCCAGAGATGATACGCCAAATCCCTGGTTATATACAGAGTGGTACCATTCTCTCTCCTCAAAACCACAGGCTTTTCATCAAGCTCCACAAACCAAGCATCTTCCTTCTTTATCAAACCCTTCTCATCAAGCATTTTCAGAATTTTATCAACGTAGCCGTTTCTCAGAAACTCCGATTCCCAGACGTAGTCATCGTGATGTATATTTAGCTCTCTGAGAGTCTGTTTAATCCCATCCAAAGCTTTCGAAACCACATACTCAAAGTCACCCACAACTTCATCGCTAAATTTCTCGTATTCGATCATAAGCCTCTCAACTTCCCTTTCGAGATCGGGATTATTCTCAATCTCACGATTGGCTTTGACGTAAGCTTCAACAACCGCATGATCTGGCTTCTTACTTTCATCTAACCCAAACATCCTGTAACCTAAAACGGCTATCGCGATCTGCCTTCCCATGTCGTTCACGTAATAGTGCGTTGTAACGTCAAATCCAGCCTTTCTAAAAATCCTCGCAAGAGAATCCCCTATTATCGAGTTTCTCATGTGTCCTATGTGTATTGGGCCATCTGGATTCGCTGAAGTGTGTTCAATTAGAACTTTCCCTCTGAGATTGAGCGAGCCGTAGTTTTCATCCGTGTCGAGTATCGTGTTGATAGTGTCTTCCAAAAACTCCTCACTTGCAAAGAAGTTTATATAACCGTTAACGACCTCGATTTTTCCTATGTAGCCAATAGGCTCAAGTTTTTCTGCTATTTCGTTCGCTACTTCGATAGGTTTCCTCTTTTGTTCTTTCGCAAGCTTGAAAGCTATTGTACAAGCTAAATCCGCATGATCGCTTTCCTTAACAAACCTTTCATCCTCACACACTCCCCTTAAGCATTTCAGCACATCTCTCCTGAAAAGCTGAAACATGGACACAGCTTCGGGGCACTGTATATTAATTAATCTCGGATTCCGATGTTTCGCTAACTTACCGTTGGTATCGAAAGCTTTAAATATTTAAAACACCCAATGTAAAACAAGTAAGAAAAATCTTACAAATTTGGTGAAAGAATGAAGAAAGAGAAAGGGATTTGCTCAAAGCGGAGAATTGTATACGGAGTAGTTACCGTAAGTGAGAAGGGACAAATAGCTATTCCAGTCGATGCGAGAAGAGACTTGAATATCAAAGCGGGAGACAA
>CAYMRE010000008.1:9031-15645 GCA_964392755.1 uncultured archaeon | reverse complement strand
AGAGATTCTGGAATCGGCTTAAAACCGATAAGTGAGTTCGCAACTAAGAGGTTAGTCAGGATGGCTATAAGGTATGCGATAGAGAACAATCGCAAAAGCGTTACACTTGTGCATAAGGGCAACATAATGAAGTACACGGAGGGAGCTTTCAGGGAGTGGGGTTATGAGGTTGCTTTGGAGGAGTTTAGGGATTACGTCATAACTGAGGAGGAGCTTTGGAACAACTACAACGGTGAAGTTCCGAAAGGCAAGATCGTGATAAAGGATAGAATTGCAGATAACATGTTCCAGCAACTGCTTACGAGAACTGCTGAGTACGATGTAATCGCCACGATGAATCTGAACGGTGACTATCTAAGCGATATGGCTGCTGGATTGGTTGGCGGGTTAGGAATTGCTCCCGGTAGCAACATTGGGGATGGAATTGGTGTTTTCGAACCGGTTCATGGAAGCGCACCTAAGTACGCTGGTCAGAACAAAGCGAATCCTACCGCTATGATCCTAACAGGTGCTTTGATGTTCGAGTTCTTAGGGTGGAGGGAAGGTAGTGAGATAATAAAGAAAGCTGTGGAAATGACAATTCAGCAGAAGATCGTTACCTACGACATACATAGACACATCGGAGGAAAGTTGGTTGGAACGAGGGAGTTTGCTGAAGCTGTGATTGAGAACATTCAGAGCCTTTAACTTTTTTATAGCTTTTCTTTAAACGTTCTTTGTGTATCGGATTAAAGAGAGAGACTTCGTAATACTCACGGAAGTTTTGAGAAAGGCTGACGAGATCAAGCCGAGCCAATACGCTAAGAGGATGGTTTTTGAGAAGTACAACATACTAGGTACTCACATCGACAGAATTTTGACAGCAGTTTATTATAAAATAATGAAAAGACTCGGTGTAATCGACAAGATCATCAGAGATGTGGTGGGTGTTCATCCCAACATCCTCGACCCTTGGTTAAGATCGGCTTTGAGAGTTACAATCGAGTTTTTGGTTTTCGAAAAGAAGTACACAAAGCATCTCGACAAGGAGAGGGTTAAGAAGGTCGTTGCGGATTTCCTTTCCAACGTAACCCATCCATACGTTGGGATGTACTATTTCGAGATTTTCGAAAGGATTGCCGGCTACAAGCTCGAACCGAAAGATGAAATCGAAAGGTTGGAGTTTGAATACCTTTTACCAGCTTGGTATATCAGAAAGATGAAGGAGCTTTTGGGTGACGAAGCTGAAGAGATTTTCAAAGCCTTTAACAGAGAGCCTATGATCAGCATAAGGGTGAACACTCTCAAAGCGACGGTTAAAGAGGTAATAGATCATTTGAGAAGGCAGGGGAAGGAGGTAATTGTAAGCAGCGTTGTTCCTACAGTTTTAAAGTTCGAAGGTCCCTACGACTTCGACAAGTCTAAGCTCTACAGAAAGGGGAAGTTTGTAGTTCAGGAGGAAGCTTCAGCTTTAGCTTCGATTCTACTCGATCCAAAGCCGAATGAAACCGTTGTCGATCTCTGTTCTGCACCGGGAGGTAAGACTATACACATGGCGGAGCTTATGAAAAACAGGGGGGTTATACACGCCTTCGATGTGGATGAGTTGAGGCTTAGGAGAATGGAGGAGTTGATAGAGCGTTGCGGAGTCAGAATCGTGAAAATATACAAGATGGATGCAAGGAAAGCGAAGGATGTTTTGGGTAAGGGTATAGCTGATAAGGTCATGCTCGATGCTCCTTGCACATCCGACGGAACTTTGATGAAGAATCCTGAGCTGAGATGGAGAATTAGAGAGGAGAAGATTGAGGAAATTGCTCAGCTTCAATACGAGCTCCTAAACACTGGAATCGATCTGTTAAAGCGGAAGGGAAGAATACTCTATTGCACTTGTTCCATGTTCAAAGAGGAAAACGAGGATGTCGTTGAGAAAGTTTTGAAGGAAAGAGATGACGTTAGGCTTGTTCCGCTCGAAGGTTATTACTCGGAAGGATTTTTGAAAGGGACAATTAGAGCTTTTCCTCATAAACACAACACGATAGGCTTCTTCTATGCCCTCTTGGAGAGAACTTGACCTCAGTCCCGTGGAGGATCATCACACGTCAGCATGTGCAAATTTCATCATCGGTCTCTTAATAATGAACAACTTCGGTTTGAAAAATGTTAAAGGGAACTTTCAGCCATTAGAATGGCGAAGTAAACTGCGAGCATTACAGCTCCAATTGGTACACCTATCTTCGCCCACTCGTTCATCCTAATTTTAAGTCTTCCAGCTGAAACTATATTTGGAATGTTTCCGGGTACGAGCATTCCACCCGAGATTAACAAACTTATCAGCGCACTCTTTATTTGCATTAGACTCATTTCCGGCTCTATCTCAACAGCTACGAGGGTTGCGTTGTCGAGTATTGCGGAAATCGTGTTTAGCCAGTACAATCCGATCGGCGGAACTTTTGAGAAGTACCATATTGCCAGTGGTGACAAACCCTTTCCGAGCAGAATTAAAGCTGAGACGAACATGTAAACCCTTATCGCTCTCACGATTACATTTCTCAAAGATTCCTCATACCTGGGCACTTCTATCCGATCCACGGTTATTGTTCCTATTCTGTAAGCCCCGTACAACGCTAAAGCTAAAACTCCCGGTATTAAGTATGCTCCCAAGAGTCTTAGGAGGAAGAGGAAGTCCGCATGGTACGGATCGCCCTTCAGTTTGGAAACCGCTATCGTTGAAAGGGGTTCTCCGACTGGAGTTAAAGCTGCTCCCAATCCAACGGCGAAGCAAGCAATTACAACGAATTCAATCTTTTTCCTTCTTTCTACGGGAAGTATTAAAGCGATTTCCGATAGAATTACCGCGGTTACGATTACGGATATTATGCTTGAAAATAGTCCTAAGAACGTAACGATTATGAACGTGAAAGTTCTCACACCTACCTTCCTCAAAAGGCTCAGAACACCGCTGTAAATCTGCCGATTAAACTTGTGTATTATTAAACCGAAGATCAGAACAACTTGGAATATTCCTATGGGCACCGGTGTGTTCGGAAGCCAGACAGGTTCTTTCAAAGCTTCAACAATCAGTTCGTAGCTCCACAATCCAGAGATAGTTACGGCTGTGATTCCCATAATCAAGAAGAAGGGTTCGAGGTTTTCCTCGATTATTCTAACTCTGAAAGGAAGAATTAGAACGAGCAGTAAAACGATAGCCAGTCCTACGGATATGTGGAAGACAGGTTCAGGTGAGACTTCCAACCTATCACCCCTTTACGATTTCAAGAATCTCCTTAAACTTCTCGTGCTCAGCAGTTTCCATGATCTCGTAGATTAAGCTTTCAGCAGTACAAAGCTTGACACCCTCCTGCATCATCCTCATGATCGCAACATCCTTATCAACGCTCTTCCTCGAACCAACGCAATCCACAGCAACGTAGACTTCACAACCCTCCTTAAGCAGATCCAAAGCGGTCTGCAAAACGCATATGTGTGCCTCTATCCCAATTAGGGCAACCTTCTTTGGACTGACCTTCTTAAATTCTCTGTAGAAATCTTCACATCTCAAACAGCTGAAGGACATTTTCTGAATGGGCTTAACATCTATCAAACTCTTTATCTCTTCTATGGTATCTCCAAGCTTCTTCTGTTCGGTTATCAAAATTGGAAGTCCGAATACCTTATAGGCTTTTATTAATTTAACTGAATTTTTCACAACCTCTTCGGCATTTTGTATGTGCTTTGCAAGCCTCTCCTGAAAATCTATAACTATTAGGCAATGCATGGGTTGATAAGAGGAACAAAAAATAAAAGTTTTACTTGGAAAATCGAAGAATTACGTCTGTTCCTCCAAAGCTCTCTTCAGTTCCTCGTAAGCCTTCTTTATCTCCTCGAGAGCCTTCTCGTCCTCCAAGGTCGTTACATCTCCCAACGGCTTTCCTGCGAGCACAGCCCTTAGGAGTCTTCTCATTATCTTACCGCTTCTCGTCTTGGGTAGCTTGGTTACGAATATTATATCTTCAGGAGTGGCTATTGGACCAATCTTCTTCCTTACCCACTCCCTGAGTTCCTTCTTCAGTTCGACACTGGGTTCGTAACCTTCCTTGAGTACGACGAAAGCCACTGGAACCTCACCCTTTATGTCGTGCGGTTTTCCTATAACTGCAGCTTCACTCACAGCTTTGTGTGCAACCAGAACACTCTCAAGCTCCATCGTTCCCAACCTATGACCGCTAACGTTGAGAACGTCGTCAATTCTACCCATTATCCAGAAGTACCCATCCTCATCAACCTTAGCTCCATCACCGGTAAAGTAAGCCAACTTACCTTCAAAGGCGCTCCAGTATGTCTTAATGTATCTGTCCGGGTCTCCCCATAGTGTTCTCAGCATTGAAGGCCAAGGTCTCGTTATTACCAACTTTCCGCCGACATTTGCTGGACACGGATTACCTTCGTCATCCCAGACTTCAGCTTTGATACCGGGGAAGGGTTTTGTAGCGGAACCGGGCTTGAGCTTCGTTACACCCGGTAGTGGCGTTATCATGATCATTCCGGTTTCCGTCTGCCACCACGTATCCACTATCGGACATCTCTCTCCACCTATAACTCTGTAGTACCACTTCCAAGCTTCCGGATTTATCGGCTCACCAACCGTTCCAAGTAATCTCAGCGAAGATAGATCGTGCTTCTTTGGCCACTCCTCACCAAGCCTCATGAAGTATCTTATGGCAGTTGGGGCTGTGTAGAATATCGTTACTCCATAGTACTCTATTATGCTCCACCATCTGTCCGGTTTTGGATAGTCTGGAGCTCCTTCGTACATTAAAACGGTTGCTCCGTTGCTTAGTGGTCCGTAGACAACGTAACTGTGTCCTGTGATCCATCCCACATCCGCTGTGCACCAGTAGATGTCGTCATCCTTTATGTCGAAGACCCACTTCGTTGTAATGTGTGTACCGACGTTGTAACCTCCATGAACGTGTAAAACACCTTTCGGCTTGCCAGTCGTTCCAGACGTGTAGAGTATGAAGAGAGGGTCTTCGGAATCCATGATTTCGGGATCGCACTTCCAAGATGTACCGTATTGCACGTCTTTCCACCATAAATCCCTTCCTTCTTCCATGTTAACATCCATTCCTATTCTGTCGTAGACTATTACGTGCTTAACACTCGGTGCATCTTCTAAAGCTTCGTCGACTATCTTCTTAGTCTCTACTATCTTTCCTCTCCTGTAAAAGCCGTCCGTGGTAATTACGACCTTTGCCTTGGCATCGTTTATTCTATCCCTCAAAGCCATTGAGGAGAACCCTCCGAAGACTACACTGTGAATGGCACCTATTCTCGCACAAGCCAACATTGCAACTACCAATTCGGGAACCATTCCCATGTAAATCGTAACCCTATCTCCCTTCCCAACACCCAAGTTCTTCAAGGCGTTTGCGAATCTGCATACTCTCCTGTAAAGTTCGTAGTAAGTTATGATCCTCTTGTCCTCCTCCGGCTCGCCCTGCCATATTATCGCAGCCTTGTTCTTCCTCCAAGTTTTTACGTGTCTGTCGAGGCAGTTGTAGGTGATGTTTATCTTTCCACCTACGAACCACTTGTAGAAGGGTGCATTGCTATCATCAAGAACCTTCTCGTAAGGCTCGAACCATTCGATCTCAGTCTTGGCAATTTCATCCCAAAATGCAATCCAATCCTTCTCAGCCTTCTCGTAAACGGACTCATCCTTTACCCAAGCCTTTTCTCTAAAATTTTTTGGCGGTTCGTAAATTTCCTCAACCTTCAACAGGGATTCAATCGTTTTCTCCTTAACCATCGAATCCCCCCTTTTATCACGTTCTATCGTGACAAACTCACATCAAGTATTTAACCCTTTGTTTGTCAATCGTAATCACGATTTTTCCAAGCATCCTTTACTTCCTTTTTAGTCGGTATTATCTTTGCGTAAGGGCAATCTTTAGGTCTCGCCTCGTTTTCGGGACACAACCCCAGATTGTATCCTCTGCATCCGATGTTTTCGAAGATTTCGGGGTATATCTTCACGACAATATCGTAAATTTTCTGAGCCAGTTCACGAATTTCCGGCGCCGCTCTCTTGCAGAGCCTCAAACCCAAGAAGTTTATCAGCGATCTTGCGTTTATAGTCCAGACGTAGTGGGTGTGTGTAGCCATCGGTAGAACGTATCTTGCCACCTCTCTTGCCTTTTCCCTGCTGTATCCTTTTTCGATCATCCTGTCGAATATTTTGGTGTAATATTCCCTTGCGCTTTCCATAGCCTGTTTGAACATCTCAACGAGTTCTGGATCGTTTCTAATCGGTGGGGGAATTACGTAACCGAAACTCCTTTCGTCGTGGTATCTCGTCGATCTTGCAGTGTGGCTGGCTATTCTATGCTCCAAAAGTTCCCTGCTTATCGCAACGCTGATTTCGGATATATCGAATGTGAAGACTATGTGCTCCAAAACACTACTGTAGTCGTTCTCTACAACCATTCTAACAACTTCTTCATCTGGAATGTTTGGAGGGATTCCGCTAACTCTACAGCTTTCCGCTATCAGTTTAACGCCGTCTGGTGTGTATCTTAATAGCTTAACTTTGACCATGAGCGGAGTTGAGGCGTATCACTTTAAGGTTTTTG
>CAYMRE010000008.1:0-8931 GCA_964392755.1 uncultured archaeon | reverse complement strand
GTAAACTTCACTGAGGAGCTTTGCAAGTCTGACTTTGGCAAAGTTCTCGAACTTCTCGTTCAGCCTGATTCCACCCTCCTTCACTTCAACAACTCCAAGCTTTAAAGCCCTCTCAAACTCCACACCACTTCCAAACCTCTTCTGGGACATATCAACTAAATCTTTGAACCTCTCAACATAGCTCCTATCTATTTCACAGAAGCTCATGCTCGAAAGTACACTTGCAACCTCTCTCGGAGTTCCGTACACCCTACCTAAAAATGTCCCGTAAACGTCATGAACGGGATATTTGAATGCTAAACCCATTCTTGTCAACTCTTCGAAGAGTTCAACTACGTCATCGTAAAGTACGGTGTAGCATAGAGCTGAACATAAACCTTCCAAAGGAGTTCTACCCCTTGCAAGCTTGATTAAGCTGTGAGCATCAATTTTAGCTATCAGGTCGTAGAAGTTCGAAGTGCTTTCAAAATCTATCTCCCTAACGAGCATACCCCTTCTATCCGAGAGACCTACAACCGCTAAGAATAGTTTCTCAAATCCGAACTTCTTGGCAATTCTGTAGATTCTGTCTTCATCAATCCTGTCGTAAATTGCACATTTCGCAATTCTTACACCATCTAAAGTTAACGATGCGGTGAAGTTCTTCGGCTTAACGATCTCCTTCGTCTCTCTTACAATGAAACCCATCTCGTTTAGGAATGGGAAGAGTGCGGAATAAGGTACTCTTTGCTCCGTACTCTCTAAGGCTTGACCAGCTGTGTACAGGAATACCATCGCCTCCACCAACTTCTTTCCGATCGTCCTTCCGTATCTATCACACATGAACTTGCAAGCTCTTTCGTAGAATTCCCCATCCTTATCAACGTAACTATCCAACCAGTCCTCGTAAGGTATGAAATCCTTGGAAAACATTGTCGAGAATGCTACGTGCATGTTGTCTGGAGTCGTGAAGATTACGTCACCTTCAACATCCTCGAAATTGGTAACGATTACACACTTGCCTAACCTTCTGTACCTCTCAACGTTAGGATGCATAGAAATATCGCAGATCAACTTTTCCTTACCCAAACACAAAACGTCCACCCACCCTAAATTGGTTCTGTAATACAGCTTAGGCCTTAAACCCGCTTTTTTTGCAGAATCTTTAATGTATTCGAGAATCAATCTCATTTTGACACCTCTAAGAAATCGACATAGTAGGCATCGATAAAATCGTAGAGGTTTAACCTTTTAGCGACTTCAACCGCTATCATGTGAGCACACGGCTTCTGGAATTTGAGATTAATCTGAAAGTCCTTACACGTACAGAACCATTCATCGACAATGTACTCTTCTCTACCCACAACGACGAAGAAGTCTCGATACTTCTTTACCCTTCTATCTACGACGTATTTGAACGCCTTCTCTCCTCTCTTTCCGTAAAATCTGACTAAAGCCCTGTAGAGCTCAAAACTCAAACCCTTTTTAAGGGCTTCCTCAACACCCTTAACCAATTCCACAGCTTAATTTCGACCCTGAGTTAAATTTTTTTGCCCGCAATCAAACTCGATCTATGAAGAAAGCTTTAATCCTACTGCTATCCCTTATCTTGATTGTATTTCCAGTGAATGCGAAGACTGTTAAAATTAAAGCTGTAGCGGTTAAAAGCGGTGAAAAACCTGAGGGTGCCGTTATAGACATAACCGTTACCGTTACAAAGGGTAACGGAAAAGTCTTCGTTTCAACTTCGCCGTATACAGAGATAGATATGCAAGGCTCCGCTCAGCTTTCCGCTCTAACCGCTTGCGATCTTTTGGGGCTGGACTTCACAAAGTACAACTTCTATTACGAGATAGAGGCTGATGCGCCCATCGTTGGTGGTCCTTCAGCGGGAGGGGTCATGACAATTGCAACAATCTGTGCTCTCAAGAATCTTACACCTAAAAGCGATGTTTTTATGACTGGAATGATATATCCCGACGGATACATAGGTCCGGTTGGCGGTATACCCTACAAGCTCGAAGCTGCCGCTAAGTCTGGGGCTAAAATATTCCTGATACCGGAAGGGCAAAGTGTCGTCTACGTAACCAAGACGATTGAGGAGAAGAAGGGTCCCTTTGTCTTTATAAGGCAGGTTACCGAACCGGTAGATGTTGTCGAGTTGGGAAAGAAGTTGGGCGTTAAGGTTGTAGAGGTTGAGACTGTTGAACAGGCTCTTTGGTACTACACTGGCTACACAATCTCAAAACCACAGCTGAAGCTCAACTTAGCCAAGTACTCTGACATTTTGAAGCTCCTTGCGGTGAAGATGGAAAACGAAACCATGGCACTTAAGAACATCGTTGGTGATGTTAAAGAGGCGAATGAGTTGATCGACAAAGCCAAAAAGCATTTGGAAGAAGGTTATTATTACACCGCAACTTCCGAGTTCTTTCAGGCAAAGATAATCTTAAGAAAGGAATACTACTCAAAAACGCTGAAGAGCGATAAGGACTTGGAAAATGAATTTAAGAATGTCGAATCTGAGATAGAGGAACTCAAGGACTACCTTAAGAAAGTTGAAGACAATGTTGGTGTCGAGTCATTCCAGATAGTTGGTGCCGGGGAGGAGAGGGTTGCATGGGCTGAGATGTACCTTAAAAATGCTGAAGAGTCTGGGAACTGGTATTCCGCCATAGAGTACCTGGCTCTCGCAAAGGAGAGAGTTGAGAGTGCCAAAGTTTGGCTTTCCTTGCTTCAAACGATAGAGGAGGATGTGCCCCTGAATAAGGAGGAGTTGAAAAAGAGATCGGAATTCTACATGAGAATAGCACAATCCTTGATAGTTTACGCAAATTCAATTGGAGGCTACGGTAATTTAATAAATCGGGCTGAGCAATCTTTGCAAATTGCTCAGAATCTTTACAACGACGGCTTTTATTCTGGATCAATTATAGCCTGTATGGATTCGATGGTAGAGACAGGTTTGGCTGTCGAGCTTATCGCTCCAAGTGGCGTTTTTGAGGATATTCTAAAATCAAAGCTTGAAAGGGCAGAAAAAACTGCAGAAACATCTATTGCTGAAATAGAGCAGGCTGTAACACCTATACTCCCAGTTGCATACTTCGAATTTGCGAAGAGTTACTACAAAAGCTATACGAGCTCTAACGATGTTAGAGATGCCATCTACGCTTTGATATACTACAAGCTATCGGAGAGATTGGCTAAAGTCATGCTGTTGGTTTCAAAAGCTTACGAGGAAAGGCAGGTCATCAGGAGTGAGATTCCGCCCTTCACACCCTCGAAGTACAGCAAGACCTCGATAGAAAAGATAAAGCACATAGAAGTTCCGGGTTACTCAGCTTTAGCTTGTGCAATTGCGTTAGGATTAGCGTACTACAAGCGCAAGAAGTCCAGAAGATAGCGTTGCAAACAGATTTACACCAGCGTTGTTTAAAACTCCCTTTTTTTCAAGCGTAGCACCTAAAAAACTGTCAACATGGACGCCGATGAATCCGAAGATCGTTGCAATTATCAACCCTTTCAAATTCACAATACCCAAAAGAAAAGCTGTAAAAGAAACAATAAAACATCCTAAAAACGCTGAGACCTCTCCGATCAAAGATATGCCACCACTCTCTCCCGGTTTAACTCTCTTGAAATTCGTTATGAGGTAAACTTTGTCTGCGGTTTTTCCTACTTCACTTGCCATTGTATCTCCTAAGGCTGTGGCAACGGATGCTGTGAATGCAACTGAAAATACATCCATCTTGAAAACTCCGTAATTCATAGCAAAGAACAATGCAGGTAAGCTGTTGCTGAAAACGTTGGCAAATCCCCTTGCACCTCCAGCCTGTTCCGCAATACCCCTTTCAGCTTTCAAGCTGTACCTGTACTTTGTTACAGCCGATCCAATCACGTAAAATGCAAGTAGGACGAGGAAGTATCGTATGTCCGTGTAAACTATAGTTATGAGTCCTATAAGCGTTGCACTCATCAAACCACTCTCATCGGCTATTTTAGCCTTCAAAGCTGAGAGGCTCAGAATGAAGGATATAGTAAATGCCAAAGCGATCTGCCAGAGAGGGACGTTTAATGCGTAAACGTGGAATACCGCTAAGGACGTTGAAACCGCTAAAAGCGTGAGCATAGGTTTAGCTTTAATACTTTCCATGAGAGAAGCGGAGAGGGAAGATATTACAGCTAAGAGAACGATGTAATTGATTCCCCAGTTCAGAAAGAAGTTTAGATAGAGTAGATAGATGAGAGATAGTGCGAAGTAGATGGCAATAGCAGAAATTGCACCTCTGACAAACCTGTGACCGATAAGTATGAATATCGATGTAAACGAAACGACACTGGAAAGACCGATCTTGGTGAGTAAAAGCAGGATGAGTGATAGCAATACAGCATCGAAGTCCTTGTATCTCCTGATGTAGGCTATAAAGGTAACAATTGCCGTGAGTACAATTACCAAATCCGTTGAAAGGGGTGAAATCAACATTGATAGGGATACTATTTCGAGCATGGCGGTGGTTGGACGAACTACTTAAAAACGTATACATTAAAAGGCTCGAAAAAGAGCTGATGAAAGGTAAGATACCCAGGCACATAATGGTAGTTGCGGAGGAGAGTTTCTTGGGCAAGTTAAAAGAGTTTGTTAGGTGGTGTAAGAAATTTGGGGTAGAGGAGCTAACGGTTTGTGTGAGAAGGGGAGAAAAGAAAGTTGAAACCGCTATTTTGGATGGTGTGAGGGTCAACTACGTTATAGGTTACAGCGGAAAGGATGAGATAGTTGATGCCGTAAGGGAGCTTGCCAAACTCGTCGATAGAGGTGTTTTGAGAGCTGAAGAAGTCGATGAAAAAGTCGTTGAGAGGTTTTTGAAGGTAAAGAGTTCTCCCGATCTGATAATAAACATCGGTAACGAGATTCCCGAATTTCTCATATGGCAGAGCATATACAGCGAGCTTTACTTTGCGGATGTGAGCCGTTTTAGATACGTAGACTTTTTAAGATGTTTGAGAGACTATCAGAGGAGGGAGAGAAGGTATGGGCGTTGAGGAAAGGCTTTTAAAGATGGTAAGGGTAATAGCGGATTACCAGTTCGGTAAAGGAGCGGGAAAAGCCTTGTTTCCAGACAAGTGCAAATTCGTTTTGTCTCCAACAACTGGAAAGGTTAGGCAGATTAAGTATGAGGGAATTAGACTCGCAACGCTTAAAGCAGATACGGGGTTGTTTACACTAAGCATAGATGGGGCTAAGAGATTGCATAAGGCTTTTGATTATCCGAAGCTTAGGGTTGTAGTCTTAAGGGATGTGGCGGAGTTTATAGCGAAGGGTAGGAACGTATTTGCGAAGCATGTCGTTGATGTTGATGAGAGTATAAGAGCCAACGACGAAGTTTTGGTCGTTGATGAAGATGATAACCTCTTAGCTACTGGAAAAGCCGTTTTGAGTGCGAGAGAGATGATGGAATTTGAGAGAGGTATGGCTGTGATGGTCAGGCAAGGTATCAAACAATAAACTTAAATACTACCTCCGAAATGCCCGTTATGAGAGAGATCGTTAAGGAAGTGGCAGAGCTGATAAGAGTCGGAGAACCGGTATTAGCTTTAAATTACGTCGTCAGCAAAGCGCCTGAAAGTGTAAGAGAAAAGGCAAAGCACATTTTTGACGATCCTAAGGTTATCGAAGAGATTGAGGGTGATTGGGGCAAACTCTTAGCTCTAATTTACTACTCACACTTACTTAAGGTATCCTCAAACGACATGAGCAGACGGGGAATTGCCGGGCAAGCGGTTTCCGCTTTAACCGGTGCTAAGCTCAGCAGACAACTCGAGTCGAAGGAGCTTGAAGCGATATTTCTATTGAGTAGTGGAAAGGCTCTGAGCTTAATGGGAATGAAGGACAGAGCCGAAGTCTGCTACATCAAGGCTGAAGAACTTCTGAGAGATCTTGTTAAAGAGGATGAAAGCTGGTTTAAAGAGCTTTCAGATGTTTTGAACGACTTGGGAATAATCTACGTCGAGAGTGGTGATAGGGATAAAGGAAGGGCATTTCTTGAAGAAGCTTTGGAGATAAGGAGAAAGCTGGCTGAGAAAAATCCGGCATTCAAGCCCATGTTGGCTCAAACCCTCAACAACTTGGCTTCACTCTACAAAGATCTCAGAATATACGACAAGTCTGAAGAGTACTTCGCTAAAGCTGAATCGATATACAGAGAGCTTGTAGAGGTAAACGAAAACTACAGAGTTGATTTAGCGGTTGTTTTGTGTAACTACGCGTCACTCTTCAGAGTAATCAAGGAGCACAAGAAAGCTGAGGAACTTTACCTTGAAGCTTTGAGCATATTCGAAGAGCTGGCAAAGAAGAACGAATTCTACAAATCCGCCATAGCTGACGTCTGTATGTATCTAAGCGGGCTATACAAGGATATGGGTGACTTCGAGAAATCCAAAGAGTTCTTTGAGAGAGCCAACAAGACGTTTGCAGAGTTTACAGCAAAGATGACAGCTTCATCAGAATCCTCCGCTTCTTAACAATTTTTAGAATTAGTGGAATCAACTTTAGCAGGGTTGAGGGTTTATCCATATCCAACCCCCTCGCTAAATCTGCATGTTCCTTTGCGACTCCTATAAGGTAGTCGTAGTCTTCTGGCTCTAAAATCGTGTAAAGTTTTGCAATCTTCATTCCAACTTTGTACTCAATGCCGAGGTCTTTCGTATACTCCTTCTGAATTTTTTTGAGATTCGGAAAGTGTTCAAGCTTCTCAACGGCTTTGAGGATGTAGTACAGCCCACCACCGGTGTAAGGTTTGACCATCCCTGCAGAATCCCCTATGAGCATAACGTTGTCCTTCACAAAATCTATCAGTCCGATGGGAATTGCACCGGCATTTAACTCTAAAATGTCACCTTTAACCCTTTCACCCAGCCATCTGAGGAGTTTTTTTAGGATGTGCATAGGATTTTGGCTCGAAATTACTCCTATTTTAGCAAATCCGTCGAAGGGTATTGCGTAGCAGAAGAAATCTGAGAAGCCGAAGTATATTTCAACGAGGTCTTCGCTGATGCAATCGAATTTACATGTAATCTGCAATGCGGAATATATCTTAGGTCTCTCGAAGCGAAATACATTCGAAACCGTTGAGTAAACTCCGTCCGCACCAATGATGTAATCGTAATCGAGCTCAATTCTTTTACCCACACTTCTTAAGACCGCTTTACCCCTTTCAACTCCCAAGAACTTGGTTTTAATCATAACGTTTGCGTGTTCAGACGCCTTAGCTAAAAGGTCTCTATCCAATATTTTTCTCTCAACTACAACAGCTCTCATCTTTCCTTCAAGCTCAACGCTGTTGTTTGGTGAAAAGAACATAGCTCCTCTTATATCGTTAACCTTGCAGTCTGAAAACTTCTTCAACTCTCTGTAGCATCTCTCACTAATCAGTCCGGCACACTGAACCGGAAAGCCAGCTGAAGTATGCTCTTCTACAACCGTAACATCGTAGTTCTTAAGAGCTATTGCAGAGAGAGATCCAGCCGGTCCTCCTCCAACAATCAGTATCATTGCTGAGAAACCATTTTATTGGTATTTCTTCATTTCTAACTATGCACGTGCTCGAATATCTATACCCCATGAGAACGTTCTTGATAACATCTGGGACATTGGAGAAACCCAACGTTATGACGGCTGACTGGGTAACACCTCTTTCGATGAATCCCCCGCTTTTGGGTGTTGCCATAGCTCACAAGAGGTACACCAAAAAACTGATCGACGAATACAAGGAGTTTGTTGTTTCCGTCCCAACGATTGAGCTTTTGAAGGATGTTTGGATTGCCGGGACGGTGAGTGGTGCAAAAGTCAACAAGGCTGAAAAGCTAAGCCTTACTTTTATACAATCGAAGAAGGTGAAGGCCCCATCTATAAAGGAGTGCCAAGCCAACTTGGAGTGTAAGGTAATTAACGCAGTTGAAACGGGTGACCACGTGTTTTATATCGGTGAGATTGTCGAAGTTACTCATGGAGATGCGTTCAACGACAAGCCAGACGTGAAAAACTACAGATTTATACTCCATGTTGGCTTTGGAAACGCATTTACGACAAACTCGTCTGAGATTTACAAGATGTGATGGAAAAAGTCAAAAGACTTCAAGCTCGCACAATTTCCCTTCAAAAACTTTTACAGCGGTTCCAGTCATGTAAATCTCGTTGTTAACTTCTATCTTTAAAATCCCTCCCTTGGTTTGAACTTCCACAACCTTATCCAAAATTCCCAAGCGGTTTCCAACAACTACGACTGCACAGCTTCCAGTTCCGCAACTCAAAGTCTCGTCCTCAACTCCTCTCTCGTAAGTTCTGACGAATACCCTGTTTCTACTCAAAACCTTTGCAAAGTTTACGTTTGTTCCCTCAGGAAAGAGCTCGTTATATCTAACAGCCCTTGCGACTTTGTAGAAGTCGAAATCGAAGTCGTCAACGAAAATAACTGCGTGTGGAACGCCCGTATTGACCGCATAGACCTTAAATTTCCTTCCGTCGATCTCGAAAACTTCTCCCCACACATCCCTTAACGCTGGAACGTACCTTCCGAACTTCGGCTTTCCCATGTTAACTCTTACCCACCACCTCCCGTCAAACCAAACGTCAAGATTCAGGACACCTGCAAGAGTTTCAACTCTAATCACTCCGGGCTTAACGTAACCCCTTTCAACTACGTATCTTGCAAAGCACCTTATTCCGTTACCACACATCTCCGCTCTACTGCCATCGCTGTTGTAAAAAACGAACTTGGCATCAGCAACTTCAGATTTTTGAACGAATATTACGCCATCGCTACCGACACCAAACCTCCTATCGCAAATAGCTCTTACAAACTTAGATTTTCTGTCTTCGGGAACCTTCACTCCCTCAAATTCGTCGATCAGCACGAAATCGTTGCCGTTACCGTGCATCTTCACGAACTCCATGAA
>CAYMRE010000007.1:0-18800 GCA_964392755.1 uncultured archaeon | reverse complement strand
CGCCCGAATACGATAAAACTACCTTGCTCATGCACGAAGTTAGGTGTTGCTATTTAAACTTTTAGAACCTCTCTTATTCTTTTCAGCACATCGTCGATTCCTTCTCCAGTTACGCTCGAAAAGGCTGGCAAATCTCTCTTATCGTGTAAATCCGCTTTACTGTAAACTACTATAACTGGTACATCAAAGTTCTCCTTAATCTCCTCCAAAAGCTTCATTTGAGGATCCAAATCCATAGTAGGATCGATTATGAACAAGATGCAATTTGCGACGTGTTTTAAGCAGAGGATAGCCTTTCTCTCTATTTCATTTCTCTTCTCAAGGGGTCTGTCTAAAAGACCGGGGGTATCGATTATTTGAATTCTCTTTCCCCTCCCGATCTCTACGTATCCTACGTGAATGCTCTTCGTCGTGAAGGGATAGCTCGCAATTTCTGGCTTAACCGTTGAAACCTTTGCAACGAAGCTCGATTTCCCGACGTTGGGGTATCCAGCAACGACAACCGTCGGCTCGTCGGTCAAAGCTGGGATTTCTCTCAAAGTCTTTTTAAGCTCGTTGAGAAATCTGAGTTCTCCATCTATCTGTTCAATAATCGATGAAATCCTACCGTAAGCGGACCTCAAAACCAGAACAGGATTTTTACCTCCTTTAATCTCTCTAACAGCCTTGTTTATTATCTTCTGCGTCATCTCGTTAGCCCAATTTAAAGCCGCTAAAGCCTTCTTAATCCTTCTAATCCCTACAACTAAGTCTATCATTTCCTTGTAGAATTCTGGTAGGTTGTCGTAGCTCGGATGAGACTTTATTATCTTGTTGAAGTAATCTCTTAAAACGTTTGAAACGGTTGCAAGCTTGTTTAATGCCCTTTCTCTTGGCGTTCTACCCCCTACCTTTGAAGCCCTTCCGAAGGCTTTATCCAGAAGCTCTTCAGCTGTTAAGACGGTCGGTAACTTCTTCGCTTCGAACACCGCATTCACCTTGAAATTGCGATTGGATGGATGAATATAAATGTGTCTTACAAGGTGTTTAGAGCATACCTCTCGTCTTGAAAAACTCTTCGTACTCCTGCAATCTGCTTTTAACGACATCGACAATTCTCTTTATTATTTTTGTAGATGAGCAGTATTCACACTCCTCCTTAGCCTTTATTCTCACAACCTTCGTGTTTAAACCCCTCTTTTTAAGCTCTTCTTCAAGTTTTTTCTCGTCAAAGTGCTGATCGTATCCTAAGGCTATTATATCGGGCTTTAGCTCCATTATGGGCTTGAACATGTCATGCTCATCACCCAAAATAGCCTTGTCAACCGGCTTTAATGCAGAAACAACTCTAACCCTCTGTTCTTCAGGTATTATCGGCTTGGGTTTATGCCTAACGTTTTTTTCTCTTGCGACTATAACTATGAGTTCATCACCTAACTTTTTAGCCTCTTCGAGGAATCTGATGTGTCCCGGATGAATTATGTCAAAAGTTCCCGTAGCAACAACTCTGACCATAGGTAGCTAACTCAAAGTCTCTGAATAAAACCGTTCCGCTTTATCAGGTCTTTCCAAATCAAGACCGGAACTTTTCCGCTCTTCGCAATCTTTTTGGTAGTGCTTCCGATAGGCAACATCTTCATACTCGTATTTAGTGCTATACAGCTTGCATCTATCTCTTCAGCGGTTTTTAAAATCTCCTCTACAGGCTCTCCAACCTTTACGTGGTAGTCCGAAACCCTTTCCACCTTCTCCTTTACATTCTTCATGAAGTCTATGATCTTTGCACATCGAACGTTCTCCGTCGATACGAGCGATTCCAAGACGTGAACTATATGCACATCTTTAAAGGGTAGATTTTCAATTCTACGTTTTACGATGTCGTTGAACACGAGTGGATTGTAACCTATGAGGCACCTTTCAAAGACGTTATCAAGATTATCCGCAATTAGGACAGGTTTTGAAACCTCCTTTGCAACGTTTAACCCGAGGTCTGGATCGTTTACTGCGATCAAGTCGACATCTATGGCATTGGCGAACTTTGCAACCTCTTTTTCCGGTTCACCCACAGTTACGAAGCCGTCGTTCATCTTCACTCTCTTTCTCTCCTCTATTATCTCACTTCCTCTATACCTTCTCGTGTCTATTATTTTCAATCTGATTACTTCCGCATCTCTAATTTCCAACGAGTCCGAAGCGATTAGAACTTTCATGCATTTTCCTCCTTCTTCAACGCCTTTTTAACCTTGAACTTGCTAAGCTTTTCGACTACTTTCATATTTACTTCACACTCCTCGACGTAACCTTTCGAGATCATGTAATCGTATATATCTTTAGCGATCTTGCTCCTTATTAGGACTGTTGAGTAGCCATCTGGACTACCAACGCTTCCAATACTAACATCCGAATCTACCCCGGTAAAATCCGTGCAGTAGCTACACCCGCTCGAAGTATGCTCGTCCAAATCCTTAATCGGGCATTCGAAAACACCGTCCTCCATTTCGACTATGAACATTCCCTTCTTTATGTCGAACTTCTTAACCTTGGTAACGTCTATGTTGTTTTCCCTTAAAAACTCCATAAGGCTTGAGTATCGAAAGTTCTCCATGCAGAAGAGGGATATAGCCAACTTAACCTTGTTGTAGAGGGGTATTTCCTTCTGAAGTAACCTCAACCCAGTTACTATACATGGGGTACCTACTATAGCCAACTTCCCAGCCTTTTTTATTATTCTGTTTAACTCTGGCAAGACAGGGGCTATGCTGTATTTGCTTCCAGCAATTCTTTCACTTCTCAACTGATCGGGATGCTTAACGTGAACAACCATCGGCTTCCACTTCTCATCTCTGCTAACCATGAGTGCCGTATCTATGATACCCATTTCGAGAGCACACGCTACAAATTCCGAAACCATTGCCCCGTCCTGCCCCTTAAATCTCTTTGATTTAGCACCTTTAACCTCAAGTACCTCACCTATTCCGCTTTTGAAAATTGAATGGTATCTCTGGCAGACCTTTATGCAGATTGCACAGTCCCTGCAGAGCCTAACCCAGTCGGGAAAATCGACGATTCCGTCCTTCCATATTATTCCGTTCGGAGGGCAGACCGTGCAAGCTCCACATCCTGTGCAGTAGCTTACGTCGACGACCTTTCTCGCAATCATGTAGTACTTCCTCTTTTCAGTTCTTTCCGGTCTTAAAACGTCTATCTCTATCTTGAACTCTTCAACTTTCTCTCTCGGGACGAGTTCAAGCACGTTAAACGGGCAAACGTCTACACAGGATCCACAGCCCGTGCACAGCTCGCCGTTGAGTACTATCGTTAGTATGCTACCGTTGAACTTCGAACTTAGAGCTCCGCTTGGACAGGCATCCACACACATCCTACACCCTACGCAGTTGTCCGAATTTACGTGATGGGCTACGTACTTGCTCAGAGACATTTGCATCATCTTTTCACCCTCAAATCATTTTCGAACTCGTACTTAACAGTCCCGATACCTCTACCTTTGACTCTCCCAGTTGGATCCAGGGTTATATATTGATTGTTAAATGCAAGATCGTGAATCATCGTGTTTTTCAAAGCACCTGTGGGACAAACGTCTATGCAGAAGTGGCAAAATATGCATTTCCCGAAGTCTATCGTTGGATAGTATTTACCGCTAACATTTTTCATTATTATCGCGTTTGCCGGGCATATCCTCGCACATCTTGCACAGCCCAAGCACAAACCAGTTTCAACTTGAATGTATCCTCTTATGTTCTCGTATGACCTTATCTCCTTCGGATATTGAATTGTTATCGTGCTGGGCATTACAACTTCCTTTACAGCTTCAAATATTGCATCTATATGCCCCCTGAGCTTTGAAAAATTCCTCTTCACAACAACCAAGCTATCACCCCCGATAGAGCTACCGAAGCAATTGCCAGCGTCATCATGAAGCCCCATCCAATTCTCAACGCTTGATCGATTCTGTATCTCGCATATATTGCCCTTGTAATTACAATCGCACACATGACTATCAAAGCTTTGAGCATCAACCAAACGACATCCGAAAGGTCCCCTAAAGCAACTATTTCGTATCCCCTCCAACCTCCAAAGAATAGTATTACCATGAGTAGAGATAGTAGATAGAGCTTCTCATAGGCTAAAACCATGACCAAACCGAACATTATACCGCTGTATTCTACGTAAGGACCGAACGCAATCTCCTGATCAGCCTCAGCTATGTCGAAGGGTAACCTTCCGCTCGCCATTACCGTTGCGATTAGGAACGTTAAGAATGCCAAGGGATTCAATATTATACCGGGTATGTCCTGTTTATTAACTATGGATATTGCATCTCCGGTCTGGTATATCGTAAGCATAGCTACTACCGAGAGGATTAGAGGAATCTCGTAGGCTATGTACATGAAAGACTCCCTTACCAAACCGATGTAGGCAAATCTGTTGTTTGCGCTCCATCCTATAGCTATCACAAATAAGGGTATTAGGGCTATCAAAGCAACTAAACAGGGAACTGCGAAACCGCTCCTGAATGCGTAGATTTTTCCGGCTGGTATTAGAGTTAAAGCCAGTAGAATTGGTATGAACGAAAGAATCGGTAGCTGGAGGAAGTATACCTTGTTTGCATCCCTGTGAACTATCACCTCCTGATAAAGGTATCTGAGCATATCCGCCAAAACCTGCAAAAGTCCTCCGATGTGCGGTGAAACTTCTTTTGGACCAACTCTCCACTGAATCCTTGCAGTAATCTTCCTCTCAAACCATATTATGATTCCTAAGTAAAGTAGCAATGCCAGAAGTCCGGGAGCTATAAGAACTGCAAAGACTTCTCTCTCAACTATCAATCCAAGCAAGGGCTTACTTGCAATCCAATCTATTAAACCCTGAACTATTGGAACGTTCAACATACCGATCACCTGTCCGCTTCAGGTGGGAAGTAACCGAAGCTACCGTAAATAGCCTGCAGATCAGCTAACCTTTCCCCTTTACAAGCCTCGATGAATCCTCTTAGGTTGTACCATGAAGGAGTAACTATCCTAAACCTGTAAGGTGTTGTCGATTCACCGTCGCTAACGATGGACATGAATATCGTTCCTCTTGCACCCTCAACGCATGAAACGAATTCTCCAAGTGGCAAAACCAGATCCGTAAGTTCCCACATGTTTACCTTCATCTCTCCCTTTGGCAAGTCTCTAACAAGCTGATCTATTATCTTAATGCTCTGATTTATTTCCTCAACTCTCACGAGCAACCTAGCGTAAGAGTCTCCTTCCTCAGCCGTGACTACATCCCAATCGACGCAGTCGTAAGCTTCGTAACCCCTCAACCTCCAGTCGTGTCTTACGTTGGATGCCCTTAAGAAAGGTCCTACTATCCCAAACTCCTTCGCATCCTTCCTATCCAAAACTCCAACGTTTTCAAGCCTCGCAACAACCGTAGGATTCTTGACAAATATCCTCTCAAACTTTTCAAGCCTTTTCCTCATAGATAAAACTATCTCTCTAACCCTTCTCAGTTTCTCATCGCTAACGTCCCGTCTCAATCCACCGGGGACAATGAAAGAGCCTGTAACTCTCGCCCCAGTTAAAATCGTTAGAGCTTCGCATATGAACTCTCTCAAACCGAAAGTCCACATGAATCCAGTTGAATGACCCAAGAATATGGCGAGTATTCCAGCATCGTAAAGGTGCGTTCCTATTCTGCAGAGTTCAGCCAAGATAGTTCTTATATACTTAGCTCTCTCAGGAACATCAATTCCCAAAGCTTCCTCTATAGCTTTCACGTAACAGATGTCGTAATTTGCGAAATCCGTTATGCAGGGTCTCTCCACGAGAGGTATGTTCTTGATGTATATCCTGCTCTCCGCAATTTTCTCAACCCCTCTGTGAACGTAACCCGGATCCGGAATTACATCCCTTATAATGTCGCCATCGAGCTTCACTATCAACCTCATGTGCCCACTGCCGGGATGCTGAGGACCAACTATCAGAATGTACTCATCTTTACTCGTGGCATCCATAACAAAATCATCTGAGAGCTTTGTAGCATCTAAATTCCCGTCGAAGTCCTGTAAAAACGACTTTTCTTCCTCTATACTCTGCGATTCAAGCTTGAAATCTTTTCTGAGCGGGAATTTAGGTGTAGATATATCCAGGAGGAAGTTTTTCCCCATCCAATCGTTTCCCTCGAATACAACTCCGAAGAATTCGTGCATCTCCCTCTCCATGTAATCGGATGATGGAAAGATACTCGACAGACTCTCCACTTTTGGATCCTTCCTACTAACCCTCTTGGCTATCGTTACAAGCTTGTAGTTCTCGTAGTTGTGGAGTGTAAACTCAACGATGAAAGAATCTTCATGAGGTATATCTAACACGTTCACGTTTTTGACGTTATCAAAACCCAAGTGACCCAAGATTTCTGCAGACCTCTTAACGTCTTCAACGAATGCGTAGTAGTGATTCACACCTACGGTGTAAACTCTAACTCCCAAGACGTCTTCCAAAGTTTTGGAGTAATCGTCTACAACTCTCTCAACATTTGGAACAACTGCAGGGTTCTCAATCGTAAATTCTTTAAGAGGCGGTAATCTTCTCATCCTACCGCTTTTAATTTCCACGTTTATTTTTTCAAACGTGTCGAAATCTTCTTTTCCCTCTATTTTTCTCTGGAGGGCGACAATACCCCTGATGAGGGCTTCTGGCGTTGGAGGGCAACCCGGAACGAAGACATCCACAGGAACAACTTCCCAAGGTCTAACCATGTGATAACTGTTCCAGAATATCCCTCCTTTAATTCCGCAAGCTCCCATAACTATCACGAACTTAGGATTTGGCATCTGCTCCCAAGTTATCTTCAAAACCCTTGCCATCTTCCTCGTTATCGCTCCTTCAACTATTATCAGGTTTGTCTGCCTGCAAATACCGTAGTTCAGACTCCCCAATCTCTCAGCGTCGTATCCACATGCGTAAGCATGTGCCAGCTCAACTCCACAGCATGCGGTAACTAAGTGAACGGGCCACAAACTCCACTTAGTTCCCCACTCTTTCAGCAAGCTTAACACCTCCCAACAACGGTGGAATCAGCAATGTAATCGTCACAGCTAAGAATTTGATGTAGTTGCTGAACGGTGATAGGAGTAGCATGAGAACGGCTATGGGTTCTACAGCCAGAAATAGAATCAGATAAGGAACGTATTGGAAAGGTAGGGCATGCTTTGGTTTCTCCGTTGGAACGTTTCCAGCTTCGTACCTCATCTCCTTTATCTCGCTCTCAACCCTCTTCGGAACCAGTTTGGCGATTATCAGAATGATTAAGTCGATTAACAAGCCAATTCCTATTATTAAACCGATTAACATCAACGCATCCAAGCTATCACCCCCTCGTATATCGGTGTTGGGTAGAGTATGAGAGAGATTAGAACACATGCAGTCACAACTGCTGAAACGATCAGACTTTTACCCTTTACATACATGCCCGCAAGTCTTACGTAGTAGGGGACGGATATGACGGAGTTTATAACGAAGATTACCGCTAATATCAACAGATTGGATTTAATTAACGATGCAAGTATGAAAAATTTGCCCCAAAATCCTAAAAGTGGGGGAACTCCTATCATAGAGAATGCGAGGATGTAAGTCTGAACTTTGTTCGCACCATCCTTTAAAGCTGTGAAAAATCCGATCTTTCCAGCTGAATTTGCCAAAAGCTGTATGAACGCTCCAGCAAATCCCAGTGGATTTAAAGTCGTTAAAGCTGAGGTTACGTAACCCATGTTCGCAATCGTAGAATACGCCAAAATTCTCTGAGGTTTATTGGAAGTTAAAGCTCCGACGTTTCCTACGAGCATGGATAAAACTGACAGTGCGAAGATGAAGGCAAACGTAATCTCGTCCAAGCTCAAAACCCTGAAGGCTATGAGGAATGGAATGAACTTTGCCAAGCTTGCAATTACGGCAACCGTAACCGGATCACCTTCCTCAAAAACGTCTGGAACCCAGATGTGCAACGGAGCAATTCCCACTTCCAAAGCCAATCCGATCAAGAATAAGACCTTGCCTATGACCGTGTTCAGGTTGATAAGGCCGAAGATGAACAAGACCGTCGCTAAAACCATGAACGTGATGTACTTCACAGCGGTATTCGGCTTTAGATCGTCCGAAAGCAGTATCAACGCATAAGTTGGAACGCTTCCGGCTATGAAGCAAACTATCAGGACTGCGAGATCGTTCGATTGAAATGCGTGAAGTGTTGCTATGAGCATCAGAATTGGGAGGGTTAAGTGGCTCTTCCACTTCAGCAGAGTTAGGGAAGCGAGGTTTAAGATTGCGATGAGTGTTATCAGGGCTAAGAAAGGATTACGGTTGAACGTCAGGAGTGCCGAAGCTATACATGCTATTATTCCGGCTGATCTGCTTTTTAGAGATATTACCGCTCCTATTGAGAGTAAAATTAAAGCTAGAATCTCCATTCGAACCACCCCGCTATCAGGAGTATTGTAAACAGCAGACCAATAACGAACTCAACATACCTCGTAAGCCTTCTTCTCTGAACGCTTCTAATCGCATTCGATACGTTCTCGAACATCTCAGGTATAACTGTATGAGAAAACAGATCTACGGCTTTGTCGAAGTAGTAGCTCAGAAACACGAGCACATTTCCGATACTGGGAACTATTAAATCGTTTAGAGCCATTAGATACATCCTGTCGCTCAAAAACCTCCCCACTTTAGATTCGTACGTCGGCTTGAGTAGAGCTACGACGTAAGCTACTACTAAAACAATCCCTACGATTATCGAACTTCCGCTAACATCTCTGAAGACGTAAGCTATTAGAGGTAGTAACGTGAGGCACATTACGATGTAAGATGTTTGCATCAAAATCTCCCTGTGTGTGTATATCTCGACTTCCCTACCCTTTAAGAAGTTAAGGCTGAGGAACTTGGCGAGGAATGCTGAATAAATTACGGATGTTAGCAGAAACAAAGTTAAGGGGAGGAATCCGAACTCTTCGAGATGGTGTAACAGTTCTTCCATTCCCGATTTAACCCAGTAAGCGGTGAAAGGAGGAATTCCAGAGAGGCAGAGGGTTGCAACTAAAGTTGCAATGAAAGCGGGTAACATCTTCCTAAAGTTTACCCTGCAATGGAATCTGCTGTGAGTTGCGTGGATTAAATGTCCGGCTACTAAGAACAGGGTTGCCTTGGCGAGTGCATGAACTACAAGATAGAGGAAAGCGAGGATTATTGCAACTCTTCCAAACCAAAAGCTGAGAGATGTTACTGCAAACATTATGCCAAGGCTTGAGAGGGTTGACGAAGCCAGTAGTACCTTCCTCTCCCTACAGGCTAAGGCGACTGAAGCCCCGTAGAGGGCTGATGCTAATCCCAAGAATAGGATTAAGGTGTAAGCGAGTTCGAGTTCGTGGACATTCCAAGGCTCGATGTACCAACTTAAACGCATGAAGAGGTAAGCTCCAGCCGCGACCATCGTAGCTGAGTGAAGCAAAGCTGAGACGGTGGTTGGACCGGTCATTGCGGTCATGAGCCACTCGCTGAACGGTAGCTGTGCGGATTTCGTAAAGGGCCCCATCAGTAGAGCCAGCAACAGTATGCTTGAAGCAAATCCCAAATCTTTGAAGATACTATGCCAGTCGATTGATGAAACATCCAGATTGCGGGTCAATGCGAATATTACGGCAATTGCAAAGAACATGGGCATGTCTCCAATTCTTATGGTCGATATTGCTCTCCAAGCTGAGAAGCTCGGTGACCAAAACATTTTAAGCTTCCACACCTTTCTTCCTATCTCTCCAACGTAGCTGAGTTCGTCGTCATCTCTAAACCAATGCCCTATCAAAGCCCAAGATGCCAAACCCAAGCCTTCCCATCCTATGAGCAAAGTAAGAAGATTGTCGCTGTAAACTACCGTGAGCATTGAAGATGTGAAAGTGTTAAAGAAAAACCAGTACCATCCCAAACGGTAGTCGTGCTTCATGTACTCCAAGCTGTAAACTCCAATCAGAAACGCTATAAAAGCCGTTAAAAGCCCCATCGTCTTGCTCAGATAATCCAATATAAACGTGAAGCTTATTCCAAGCTGGGGAATCCACGGGTAACTGATGGTTGAATCTGGCAAGTTGTACGTGTATATCGCCAATATCAAAGATAGGAACAAGCCAAAAACGGATGTAATAGCGAGGTTTTTCCTCCAGAGATACCACGCAATAGCTGTAGGTATGCTGAAGAGCGTTGGCAGGAGTATTAACGCGATTATCATGCGAACACCCCCATCAAAGCATCAACAACGCATTTCGCTGTGAAGAGCATCAATATCGATACGAAACCTATAACGTATAGGGGGATTTTCACGGATATTACGGCTCTCTTGCTCGGATAATCCTTAGGCTTTCCGTAGTATATCCTCTTCATGGTGTAGAAGCTGTAGAGTCCAGAAATTATGAAAACCGTTATGACCATAATAGCCTCCTTACCGATTCCGTAGAACTCCGCTACGCCTCGAAGTATGAAGAACTCTCCGATCAGTCCGATTGTTATAATCCCGCTCAGGTTCATGAAACCCAAGAGGGATGCGTTTGCTATATCTGGTACCTGTTCATGCAATCCCCCCATCCTCTCGATGTCCCTAAGATGGTAAGCCATTATCAAGGCTCCGGCACTCATGAAGAGTATAGATTTTCCGAATGCGTGTGATACGTATTGAATTACCAGACCGAACACACCGTACGTTCCCAAGCAGAGAGCCATTAGCACGTAACCCATTTGAGAAACAGTTGAATACGCTAAAAGTCTCTTGAAATCTCTCTGCTTGAAAACGATCAAGCCCGCTACGAGACTTGTCAGAAATCCGTAGAGAAATATCTGATCTCTGAATTTTATCACAAAGCTCGGATCTATTTCGTAAACTCTTAGAAGAACGTATCCCGCCAGTCCGACTGTTAACGGACTTAGCAGGGCGCTAACGGGCGTAGGAGCTTCGGCGTGAGCGTAAGGGAGCCAGATGTGAAAGCCCAAGCCCGGCAACTTAACGACCATTCCGAGAAATATCAGAAGCCATGCGACCATGGGTATCGCTTTAATGTAAGGCATCAGCAACGTTTGATTTTCCAATCCGACTATTACGAACCCTATCAGTGTTAAAACACCGGCAATGTGTGTCCAAACGAAGTAGAGTAGAGCAACCCACCTTCTATTTCCATATCCGTAGTAGTATATCAGTAGAAACGAGGAGATTAGCGATATTTCGAGAAAAACGTAAAGGAGGAGTAGATTTGCCGAGTAGACCAGTAATAGCATTGAATACGCGTATATGTTGTACAAGAACCAGTACTTTCTAAATTCGCCTTCACACAATCCCATCTCTTCGAATCTGTGTCTCATATAGGGGTAAGAGTAAAGGGCGACCATACTTGAGATCAAAGCTATGGTAAATCCGAAGATGTTCGAAATCCCGTCGGAAAACAGATAGAAATCACCTATCGGTGGAGGAAAGCTGAGAAGGTGAATGTAGCATCTCGAAGTGAGCTTCAAAGCGATGAGTACACATGACAACGCGTAGGCTAAAGACGTTACCAAATCTCCCCTCCTAATTAGCGGGGCTACTATCAGAGCTACCAGCGGTATTACGACTTCAATCAACCTTATCACCTTCCAAGCTCGTTGTTTTGAACATCCTACTAAATATTGTTATCACAGCAACGAGAATCATAAGTTCGGAAGAGCTCGTGAAGATGATTGCCACCAACGTTTCGTACCCCTGTGGAGAGTTCATGATACCTAAAATAGATAGAAACAGGGAGGCGAATAGGAATTCGAGCGATATTAGTAACCTTACCAGATCTCTACTCGAAACGAGCATCAGCGAACCTATTACCAGCATTACCAGTGCCAGTATCAAGATTTACACCTCCAGACCTCGATTAGCGGAATCATTACGAGTAAGGATAGGCTGAAGAGTAGGAAGATAGGTTCAAAGCCTATCAAAGATGTTACGTAATCCCTCGGATTAATGACTGTAAAAGGTGCAATCGAAGCGAGAAAGACCGCAACTGTTAGTGCGAAGAATATCCACCTGAGCTTGTGTTCTACCGACTTTTCTCCCCGATACGAGTAAGCCAAGACTAAGGTTACCGCTCCCAAAGCCCCTATGAATATCAAGGTGATTAATGCAAACGCGGAATGAACTCCGTAGTAAGCGTATATCCCCGCTATGCATATCATGGTTAGACACATGTAAAGAGCGGAGTAGAAGTTCTCTCTGCTAAGTAGGGAAGCCACTCCAAACACTACAGATAGTAAACAGAGTACCTCGATACCCGTCGGCACGTTGCTCATTATTAATCATTGGTTTTTAAGTTTTACTGGATTCGGTTTGTACAGTCCACAAATATTAATTTTAAAAATCTTTATTTTTGCAACGTTTCTGTTTGAAAAGTTTTCAATTTGCTTTGCTTATAAGATGTTCGCCAATTTAAAGCCAAGCGGTCATTCGCCTTTCGTTTTACAGATTGACGCAACCGTTATATACTACATTTCGAAATTCCGTCAATGAAGGACCGCTTGAAGCTCTATCAGTACTCCGAAAAGCTCAAGTCAGAGCTTATAATAGGTATGAAGCTCGTTAAGAGCTTGGAAAGTTTGAAGGGTAAAGAGTTTGACGGCGGTCTAAAAGTAGTTTCGGAATTCTTCTCAGCTCTGAGCGTTGAAGTGGGTATAGCTTACAACTCCACTGGAGACGAGAGATTTAGACTTGTTTACGATATAGTTTCAAACGTTGATTTTGTCGATGTTGATTCGGCAATGGAAACCTTGGGGAGAGCTATGACAATCGTAACTAACTGTGCCGTAGATGCTTACGAAGGCTTGCAGAAATGTGATGATAAATGATGACAAAATATATATTCTTGCGTGAGTACGTCTTCCATGAATCCCTTCGAAGAGTTGGAAGTTGATATAATCCTGTCGGGCAAGTGTTGCTACTGCGGTGCATGCGGGGCGTTCTGTAAGTACGGATACATACGCTACGAAAATGAAATACCCGTTGCGGAAAACTGCAAGCACTGCGGTACCTGTTACGACGTTTGCCCGGTCAACTACTTCAGTGTTCCAAAAACCGAGATCGAAGTCTTCGGTGAAAGAAGGAAGGACGAAATTATGGGATACTATCGTGAAATTTTAGCTGGTAGGGCTACAGATGATGCTATCAAAAGTGTTGCTCAGGATGGTGGAGCTGTAACCGCTTTACTCAGCTACATGCTTGAAAGCGGAGTCATCGATTCCGCAGTGGTTTGTGGCAAAGACGAATTTTGGAACCCTATACCGATAGTTGCAACAAACAAGGAGGATTTGCTCACATCCACGGGATCGAAGTACACGCAATGTCCGATTCTTTTGGGTGTTAAAAAAGCGATCGATATGGGTAAGGAGAGTATAGCGATGGTGGGGTTACCCTGTCATGTAAAGGCAATCAGAAATGCTCAAAAAATCGGATTGGATTCTGGAAAGGTTAACGTTGTGCTGGGACTGTTCTGCACGGAAACGTTTTCAATGGAATCGTTCAAGCGCAAGTTGGAATATATCGGTGTGAAAATTGAGGATGTAGAAAAGTTTGACATAAAGAAGGGTAAACTGATGGTTTGGGTGAAGGGTGAGCTTAAGACCATTCCGTTGAAAGAGCTAAAAGATGCTGAGAGGTCAGCATGCAAATATTGCACCGACTTCACAGCCGAGTTTGCGGATATAAGCTTCGGTAGTGTTGGTTCGGAAGACGGATGGACCACGATAATAATTCGTAGCGAGAAGGGAGAAGAGATAGTTAAAGGAGCGGTTGAACAAGGATATTTGGAGGTTCAGCGGATTTCAAACGTTGAAGCCATCAGAAAGTTAGCATCACGCAAAAAGGGTAAAGTCGTTCAAGTTTTCTGATCCAATATTTCTTTGACCCTACCTTTAAACCAATTTACACCTAAAGTTTTGATGAAATATCCCGCTCTTGGACCGTAGGTTTTGCCCAGTATGGCTTTGTAAATAGCTTGAAACGCTTTAGCTGGCTTTAAACCGAGGGTATTTGCAACCTCGTAGACCTTGTTGTGTATGTCTTCAGCACTCATACCTTCGCTAAGTCCATTAGCGAACATCTTTAGGAATTCAAGCTCCTCCTCGCTGAACAGACTTACATCAACTCTCTCCGCAATTTCGAACTTCAGTCTTTCACTCGCAAACTTTTCGAGCCAAGCTTTAGCGTATTTCAGCCTCCTCTCAACATCCTTCCTCGTGATTTCATCAACCTTATACCCTGTCCTCTCGATTATCTCAAGAACCTTGTTCAAATCCCACTTCGCAATCTGTCCAACAACGATGAGATGCCTGAATGGCACATCGCTGTAAACTACTCCAGAGATCATGGAGAGCTGGACAGCCCTATCACCCTTCTTCAATCCATCTTCGAACTCATCGACCAATTCGAGTAGATTTGCCGGATCAAAGTCGATGTGCTTCTTCGGTTTAACTCTGATTATCATGTATCTGACGATCTCTGGCGGAACGATCTCTATGAACTCCCTGACTGGCACAACTACACCTTTAGAAGAACTCATCGCTCCGACTCCCTTGAGGTTTATCCATTCGTATGGAACTGGATAGGGAGGTTCTATGCCAAAAACTTCCCTCGCAATTCTTTTGCCTGTATCGTAGCTACCACCGGCTGCAGCGTGATCTTTACCGAAAGGTTCGCAGGTTATACCCAAAATTCTCCATCTCGCTGGCCAGTCAACCCTCCAAGGTAATTTACCCTCCCTCAAGCTAACTTCCCCTTCGCTACCGCAACTGCAGACGTATCTGACCTTCTTTCCGTCGAAACTTACAACTTTAGTTGTGGTTAAACGCTTGCAATCCTTACATAAAGGCATGAATGGACTCCAATCATCTTCAAGCTTTCTTCCAGTAACTTCGGCAATTATCTGAGCTATTTTGTCTCTGTTCTCCAAAGCAATTTTCGTAACCTCTTCATACTCCCCATTGGCGTACATCTCGTGAGCTTTCTTAACTGTCACTGGAATTTCGAGGATTTCGAGTGACTCCAAGAAAGGTTGGAGGAAGTGCTCTGCATAGCTTTCGTGACAACCTTCTGGATCGGGAATCATGCTTAAAGGCATTCCCACGTAGTTTTCGTATTCCTTTGGTAGGAATGGGTATCTCCTTCTCAGAGGATCGAAAGTGTCAGCAACGTACACAATCTCGACTTCTCCACCCTTATCTACTATCGCCCTCCTTATTGCATCAGCTGTAAGCATTTCTCTGAGGTTTCCTATGTGAATAGGACCGGAGGGGGTTATTCCCGTAGCGATTCTATGATTGTTTCTAATCTTGAGGAGTTCCTCAGCGATAATGTCCGCCCAGTGCTGTTCTTCCATTCTTCTGGCGGGAAAGAATCTGATTAAAATGCTATCGATTTAAAGATGTAAGCTGTGAGACCCATCGCAATTTGACATGAAAAGTTGTCGTCTGGGGGAATGCGGATTAGTTCCGTCAAAGCCCCTATCAGAGCAATTAAAGGGGCGAGAGGATAATTCAACCAGTTCAAAATTAAGAGAGCGGAAATAAAGTAAGCTAAAAACCCCTCCAAGGACTTGTGACCTATTCTAACCCTTCCGAACCTACCGATTAGGGAGGCTAAAGCGTCACTCACCACGGTAACTGTAACGATACCCACAGCGTAATCCGGGAAAAACCAAACAACCACCAAAGCTCCTACCACGAAATAGATATGAGCGCCGATTCTACTCCTTTCATGTCCCCTCGTTATCTCTTCAATCACCCTCTCAAAGTCTTCAACTTTAATGTACAACTTCAAAGCCCTCTTTACCTCATCCCTCAATTTAGCATCGAGCCTAACGGACTCTAAAATTACGAAAACCGCCAAAACTACGATCAGAAAGGACAGCGTAAAATCCCGATCCAAGTAAACGTAAAAAAACGGAACAATTAATCCAGTTAAATGCACGGCTTTCCTCTTAAGCTCGCTCTTCATAGAACCTTCACGATCTCGTTGAAGTCGGCGGGAACTTCTATCGGACTTCCGCAGATTTTCAAGACAATTTCTGGGTCTTTTAGCAGATGACCCGTGGTTACACAAACGACCACATCCCCTCTATCGATGTATCCCTCGTTTAGTAGCTTTTTGAAACCAGCCAAGCTTGAGGCTGAAGCTGGTTCGACTCCTATACCTTCCTCTCTCGCCAACTCCTTTTGAGCTTCCAAAATCTCCTCATCGCTGACCTGAACAGCCGTTCCCTTCGACTCGTATATAGCCCTCAAAGCTTTCCTCGCGTTGACCGGGTTTCCTATTCTTATGGCTGTAGCGACCGTTTCAGGATTCTTTACAGGATCAATTTTGTCTTTTCCTTCCCTGACAGCCCTGTAGATTGGATTTGCACCTTCAGCCTGCACACCTATCATCTTCGGCAGTTCATCTATCAAACCGAACTCCTTAAGCTCCTTGAATCCTTTCCAAATAGCAGAGATATTCCCGGCATTACCGACTGGCAAAATTACGTAGTCTGGAACGCCTATCTCATCCACTATTTCAAAAGCAATTGTCTTCTGCCCCTCCAATCTGAAAGGATTCACCGAATTTAGTAGGTAGAATCCCATCTTCTCACACACTTCTCTAACAAGCTCTAAAGCTCTGTCGAAGTTCCCCTTTATTGCGATAACCTTAGCACCATGCATCAAGGCTTGAGCAACTTTGCCCAAAGCAACCTTTCCAGCTGGTAAGAGCACATATGCCTTTAATCCAGCCTTTGCTGAATACATAGCCATAGATGCGGATGTGTTGCCCGTTGATGCACATGCCACCGCCTTCTTACCAAGCTCTAAAGCTTTTGTAACGCCAACAGTCATCCCCCTATCCTTAAAAGAGCCTGAGGGATTTGCCCCTTCATGCTTTACGTAAAGCTCCACATCCTTAGATATGTTGTTACAGCGATACAACGGCGTTCCACCTTCCTTGAGAGTTACGGGTTCGATTTTCACTGGCAGAAGACAGCGATACTTCCAAACTCTCAAATCCTTACCGTTAAGCTCGAAGTCGATTTCAACGTCTTCAAATCTAACTTCCAAAAGTCCACCGCACTCACACGTGTATGAATCCTCGCTATGCTCCTTTCCACATTCGATACACACCAAAGAGTAGCTCATACTCTAAACCTTTGCTTTAGGTATAGATTTTTTTCCACTCGTCAAATCGTGAGGAGAAATTTTTTAGGACGAGTATTTAATAAAGTGATGCACAATTGGAGCGGGGGTTTGGAGTATGACACATATTCACTACACAGACGTTCAAGACTTCGAACTTCCTCAGGTTGTAGATATTAAAGGTAAAAGAGTAGTTTATGATAAAAGATTCACAGCTAATGCAGACGTTTCGATAGTTTACGGTGACGTTTTAGATTTTTTAAGGGAAATCCCAAATAATTTTGCAACCTTAGTCGTAACATCTCCGCCTTACAACATAGGAAAGCCGTACGAATCAAGAAAGGAGTTTAAAGAGTATATCCAATGGCAGGAAGAGGTCATTAAAGAGTGTATAAGAATTCTTAGACATGACGGCAGTATCTGCTGGGAGGTTGGAAACTACGTTGAGAACAAAGAGGTGTTTCCGCTTGACATCTACTTTTATCCGATCTTTAAAAAATTCGGACTAAAGCTACGAAATAGAATAATCTGGCATTTTGAACATGGTCTTCATGCAAAAATGAGGTTTTCGGGGAGGTATGAAGTAATACTGTGGTTTACAAAATCCGACAAATACGTCTTTAACTTGGATGCGGTAAGAGTTCCTCAGAAGTATCCAGGAAAGAGGGCTTATAAAGGACCGAACAAGGGAAAGCCGAGTTGTCATCCGTTGGGTAAAAATCCATCAGATGTTTGGAAGATAGTGTTAGAGGATTGGGAAAAGGAGATATGGGATATACCAAACGTAAAAGCCAATCATCCCGAAAAAACTCCACATCCCGCACAATATCCTATTGAATTGGTAGAACGACTCGTCTTAGCCTTGACGAACGAAGGTGATTGGGTTATTGATCCGTTTATGGGAGTGGGTTCATCCCTATTGGCAGCATTGCTGAACAACAGGAGATGTGCTGGTGTGGACATCGTTAAACGGTATTGCGATATTGCCTATCAAAGGGTGCTCGATGCCCTTAACGGTAAGCTAAAGAGGAGACCCCTTGGAAAACCGATTTACAAGCCGAGTGGAAGGGAAAAGGTTGCAAGACCTCCTGAAGAATGGTTATCTCTCACGAACTGGATTGAGGGATGATATGAAAGTCGTCGGTGTGTATTCAATAAAAGATGGTGAAAAAGTCCTTAAGAATAGGTATTCCAGCGAGTTCAACGAGATAATTGAGATAATCGAATCGATTGATGCTGAGGTTTGTAAAAATAAGGTGAGTAAAGAAAAGACGAAAGCTGGAGCTTTGTTATACAGTCCAACATGCCTCAACAAGGCTTTTAAGCAAGAATTCGAAGCAAGAGGCTGGAGAACCGTTAGGGTGCAAGTCGAGTATCCCAAAGAATATTACGTTGAGGGTTACGAACCCAGTTTGGCGGTTGGTAAAGATGCATACCGTGAAATGGATTTCGTCAAGAACAAGGTTGGTGTGGAAGTTCAGTTTGGTAAATATGCGTTCATGGTTTACAACATCTCAGCAAAGATGACAATCTTTCACAACTTAGGATATATCGACGTTGGAGTCGAAATCGTTCCCGTAAAGGAGATGCAGGCTTGTATGTCCA
>CAYMRE010000006.1:0-19011 GCA_964392755.1 uncultured archaeon | reverse complement strand
CGAGCCTGACTTCGCCGTTTTTCCTAATGAGTAATTCCTCGTCCGCTGGCAAACAGTACCAACAGCTGAGATTACAACGATTTGTGACAACTATGTTTAAAAGGCAAGTGTGTGAGTAGTGTCTCTTACACAAACCGCAATCAAACGGGCAGTTTGCTCCGCTTCTATCAACATGATAATTCTCCAAAACCTTCTCCTTGAAGAGCCACTTCCTAAACCTCTCGTAAGTCTTTACATCTTCGTAGTAAAGCTCGGTTATAAGTCCCTCAGGACACTTCTTGGTTATCCAAACCTTTCCATCCTTCTCCCAGACAACAGCAGGAACAACTTCTTTACTTTCCGGGCAGAGCGATTTGGTTCTGTGAGGAAGGGGATTTCCGTAACCAACGGTAGCAGTCTTCAAAAGCTCTTCAAATTCTTCTTCGGTTATTTCGGGATATTTTACAACATCCTTAACTTGATTGAGTAAGTATTTGAACTCCTTAGCTCCCGTGGGGACACCCGTGTATGCAAAATTAAAATCCATGAATCCCTATTGGTGTAACGGACATAAAGGTTTTTCTAAAAAATAGTTGACGGCTGAAACTTTAAGTCTTACGTCTCCGCTTCGCTTTTATGTCTTGAATTAGAACGTAAAAGGCGAAATCTATCTCATCTTCAACTTTCAAACTTGCATCCTCACCTTTTAAGACTTTTAGTACCGTCTTACCCCTCTCACCACACTCCACGCTGACGATCGAATTTTTTATACCGAAGTAAATCTTGGCTATCGCGCTCTTGAGAACGAAGACGTCTCCCGAAAGTTCGTTTAGGTTCAACTTTTCGGCAATCTCCTCAGCCTTATCCAAGGCGTGCATGTAGTTTATAGCATTTACACCGAAGTTCCTGAAAACCAGAAAACCTAAGGCGCCAGCTTTGAAGTAGTGTATCATAGCATCCTCCAATTTGCCATCACCTTCAAGAATCTTAGCTTTCAGGAAGTAGAACTTGGCTTTTAAGTCCGGTGGCAGGTCTCCAATCTTTTCAATTGCACCTATTACATCCTTAGCTTTATCGTAGTTTTGCGTTGTAACGTAGATGGAGCAAAGGTTATTTAGGACCGTTGTAACTCCTTTGACGTCGTTTAGATCGTTGTATATCCTTAAAGCTTCCTTGTAGAATCTTTCAGCCTTCTCGTAATTCTTGCTTCTTGAGTAGATGTAACCCAAATTGTTCACGATCTCTGCAACCCTTTTGAGATTTTCTTCCCTTTTCGACACCATCCTTAAAACGTCCATCAGACACTTCTCTGCATTTTCATAGTCGTTCAAATCGAGGTAAAGAGAGGAGAGCGTGAGCAGGGCTTTTTCAAATATTTCCTCATTCCTATCCATAGCCAAACTTACGCAGTTCTTTAGCAGTTCCTCAGCTTCCTTGTAATCACCTTTAACGTATCTCAAATTTGCAATGTTCAAAAGGACACCCAAATATTTTTCATCGCTTTCATCGTACATCTCCATCACTTTGCGGTAGTAGTGTTCTGCCTCTCTGTACTTCTTCAGAACCATGTAGAGATTTCCCAAAGTTCCTAAGAGCCTATCCTCCTCCTCAATCTTGCCGATCAACTTCTCACCAATAAATATCAGCTTCTCGACGCATCTATGCCTTCCGTAAATTTGATTTGCGGTTTTCATGAAGTAATCAAAAGCCCTGTCGAACTCTTTGAGCATGAGATGGTGGTAGGCTTTTTCAGTCATCACATCCAAAGTGTCTTCGAAGTTGGAGTAGTATTCCAAAGCTTTTCTGTGATAATCTTCCACATCCTCCCTTACCAAATCCTTCAAAGTCTCGTCCACAATCAGATAACCGTTCCTCTTCTCGATCAAACCCAAATCGATGAAATCGTTTAAAGCTGAGAGATCGTAAATTTCACGAGCGACTTCAGCATCAATGGGTAGATCTAAGACCGCTAAGCTCTTCAAAACGTTCAAGCTGTTTTCATTAAATTTGACCTCTATTATTTCCCTAAGCCTGTCTCTTACCTTTCTCTCAAAATCTGGATCGATTTCGATGACTTTGTCGTTCTCTATCGCTTCCTTAACCTTCTTTTCAACGTCTCTTATGTAATTTAGAACATCCTCAGCCCCTAAGACCTCAGCAAGCCTTTCGTATCCTCTCATCAACTCGCTTAAGGCTGAGAGTTCAAGAATGTTTCGTTAAGCCCTGAATACTATGCCAGCATAACCCACAACCTCAGCCATCGGTTCAACATCTCCACTTGTAGAGTAATCTATAAGCTCGGCAAAACCACCGTAGTGCTTGGAGTATATCATAGCCACGGCTATAGGACCGTAACCGCACACGCTGGCTTGCATTCTGTATACGGTGTCGTAGAACTTCGAAACATCCATCGAGAGGATAGCTTCAATGACGATTCTGTCCCTCCTCCTACACTCTTCATCTGGCAGGTAGTGGTGCATGTCTGAAGAAGCTACAACCACTATCTCTTTCCCCGTTTCCTCCTTAGCCGTTATTATCTCCTCAGCAACTTCCCTTGCGGTTTCTTCATCCTGCATTCCCATGCAGATTGGGACTATCTTGAACTTTCTACCCATGTTTATGTACTGTAGAAACGGAACCTGAACCTCTAAAGAGTGCTCAAATCTATGGGCAGTTTCATCCAAATCTACGATCTTCTTCGGCATCGCTTCAACGAATTCCATGTCCACCTCTACCTCACCTAAGGGTGTTAGCCAAGTGTCCGTTGAGAGAGCAACTGGAGAACCGTAGCCGGTGTGATTTGGACCAACTATCACGTAAGTTTCCACCTGTGGTATCAAAGAATAAACTCTTCCAGCGGTTCTTCCAGAGTAAACGTAACCTGCATGGGGGGAAACGCATGCAATCACCGAATCATCGGGATGATAATCCACAAACTCCCTCAGCATTGCTAAGAGGGATTCTCTGTTTGAGGGATAGAACATTCCGGCTACCGCAGGTCTCCTCATAAGCTTATTTAAGTTGACGAAGATATAAACTTGATGCTTTCAAAGTTGGGTGAGGAAGGTAGGAAAAGGGCAATGTGGATTCTGAAGAGAGCGGGATTGTGTGATGAAGACGGAGTAGAGCCGGAATTCGAATCGAATGACCTGAGCAATGAGGAGCTTGAAATCTTCGATGAGGTTGAATACGCCATCATGCTCGACTACGAGGTTGGATACAACGTCGCTCTAAAGGCTATAAACAGGCTTGTCAAGCTGAAAAGATTTAGAAGCGCACTTTACGTTTGCGACATGATAGGTGATGAGATTGTCAGAAGGGGAATTCTGAAGGAGGGTATGCTGTACTACGAGAGTGTGGGCGACTTCAAGAACGCCTACGAATTTGCAAAAATTTTGGGAGATGACAGGTGTAAAATCTACAAAGAACTGTACGAACTCTACCTCAAGGTCCGTGGTGAAGGATGTCGATGACTGTTTCAATGCAATCCTCTGGCAATCTCTCCCTGATACCCTTTTCAACATCTCCCGTCTCGAAATCGAACTCTTCAAAGGAAACATCTAAGCTTCTCGTATCTATCACCGCAAAGCTCGGCTGATTCGCATAAACTCCACAAGCTCCGGGACATGCAATCTTACCGTACATCGTCTCAGCAACGAACCTCTCGTATCCGCCAACGATTACCATCTCGTACTTTCTGAAAGGAGCTAAGATGCTCTCGTAGTAGCTCGAAGGCTGATTCGGCTTCACAAATCCGTTTATCGGATCGTAGGGACTGCCGTAAACCAATAGAAACTCGTTGTCTCCCCACTTTTCAGCTAAAAAGCTGGGAACCTCGTTTCTAAGCCACTTCCTTCCCTCTTTACCGAGCTGATCCCAGTTCCACTCGACAATCTTTCTCTCGAGTTCGCTCAGATTTTCCTTCTCTTCCTCTTCGAGTTCGTGCCACTCCGCTATTAGGTGATCTATTCTCCCCCTCACAGCCCTTACGTTGTTCTCAACCATGAGCTCGTAAGTCTCTTTTGGATACGGCATGTAACCGAAAACTCCTAGGACGTAAACAGCTTTGATGTCAAAGTTCTCCTTAAGTCTTTCAACCCTTTCGAGAAGGGTTTTCAATGCCACAGCGTTTCCGTGAAGGTTTGAAGCGACGACGATCATGAAATGCGATCTGCCCTTAGTATATAAGCCTTTGTATGGGTATGATCAGTATATCTCTCGCTCCGATCTTCTTCAGCTTCTCCAAAATCTCAAAAAGCCTATCCTCGTGAACGACGACGTGCACAGCCAACATGTTTCCGTTCTCAACCTTCATGACGGTCGGTCCTTTCAATCCCGGAACTACCCTCTTAACTTCGTCGAGTATATCTGCGGGTATGTTCATCATCAGATACATCATTCCTTTCGCATTCAAAACGCCTTGAATGGACGTAACCAAAGCTTTGACTTCGAACTCGTTTGTAACGTTCTTATTCGCTATAAGAACCGCTTCAGTCTCTAAAACCTCTTCAACTACCCTTAAGTTGTTAACTCTCAGCGTTGTGCCGGTAGATGTCAAATCGAGGATTGCATCTGCTATTCCTATGTAAGGGGCATTTTCACATGCTCCACTGACCTCAACGATCTTAACGTTCAAGCCTTTCTCACGAAAGAACCTTTCAGCAATATTTTTGAACTCCGTAGCAATTCTCTTTCCGTCCAGATCTTCAACCGCTTTTATATCGGAGTCCATTGGAACCGCTATGACTAACTTAGCCTTACCAAAACCCAGCTTAAGCAGAACATCCACATTCTCTCCAGATTCAACGACCATGTCGTATCCGGTTATTCCAACATCCGCAGATCCGTTTGCAACGTAGTGCGGTATGTCTTTAGCCCTTGCAAAGAGTATGTTTATCCTTTGATTGTTTGTCGGAACTATCAGCTTTCTTTCGCTACTTTCAACTCTTATTCCCGCTTCTCTCAGCAGTTCCAATGAAGGTTCGCTTAACCTTCCCTTGTTCGGAATGGCTATTATCATCTCTTGAAGCTTGGCATGAGGGCTATAAAATTTTAGAATACGTTCACTTCACCGTTTATGACCATGTCGGTTATCTTCGTTATGTTGTCGAGCCAGTTTTCAGCTATTTCAACGGCTTTCTTCTCCATTCTTTCAACATCGTAGCCTTTCTTCGGTATTATTTGGATGTCCAAAGCTCTCGGCTCATCTATCGGCTTTCCTATCTGGCTGAGGATTTTGACGTAGACTTCTTCAATTCCCTCGATGTTCTCATAGCAATCTCTCGCTATTAAATTCGCCAGTATGTTGTATATTTTACCTACGTGATTTATCGGGTTTTTACCTGCTGAAGCTTCCATGCTCATAGGTCTGTAAGGCGTAATCAATCCGTTGCATCTATTCCCTCTTCCAACACTTCCATCGTCACCGCACTCAGCAGAAGTTCCCGTTACCGTCAAGTAAACGCATTCCCTCTCGTAGTCGTCGGCAGTGTTTACGTTTACATCAACTTTCCTACCCGTGTATTCGGTAACGATCTCCTTGACCCACTCAGTTAAAGACTCCTTAACCGCAATGTAGTCCTTTATGTTGTCCAAATACCTGTCAACCATTGCACAGGCTATTGTCAGCGTTATCTTGTCTCCTTCTCTAAGACCCATTACCTTCACATCTTCCCCAACAGCTTTTTCCTCCTTCCTGAACTCGTTGTAAATCCTCCTTTCAACGTTGTAAACGAGACTTTCGGTTTCTGTGAACGGGGCAAATCCAATTCCGAAAGATGTGTCGTTTGCATGTGGGGCTTTACCGCTTCTCCTCATGAAGACATCCTGCAAATCCGTGCTACCTTCTCCAATCCTGACATCGAAGATTACGTCCTCATCCGGATTCAGATTTGCCATAGCTTTTCTTATGTAATCTTTCGCAGCTTTTAGGGCGATTTTATCGGTTGGAATCCAAGTTCCTTCAAACTCCTTAGTTGCCCTCCCCACAAGCAGAATAAATATCGGCTGAATTATCTCCCCACCACCGAAAGCTGGCTTGGATTTTCCAGCAACTATCTGCGTTTCATCGGTGTTGTGATGGAGGACAACTCCAAACCTCTTTATATACTCCCTGCTCAAAGCCCTGCTCATCGATTCTGCAATCCCATCCGCTAACGTATCTGGATGACCTATTCCCTTTCTTTCAACAATCTCAACCTTCTGTTTCTCAACTGGAATCTGTTTGAGCTCTTGAACGTAAATGTTTTTCATAGCTTCGAGCATTTCGAGTAGAGATATAAGTTTTATTGAAAACGAAGGTAGCAATTGCGTAACTAATTTATAACGATTTATAACGACTGACCGCATGAAACGACTCTTCGAAGAGTTCATAGAGATTTCAAAACTCAGTGAGACTGAAAAGGAGACAAAGCTTAAGGATTTCTTCAATAGATTGAACGGAAAGAAAATTGAAGAGTTTAACTGGGCTGACGAGATTTTTGAGGGAATTCACGTTAAAAACAGCGGTGATAAGACCGCTCTACATTGGGTCGATTTGGATACGGGGGAAGAGAAAAAGTTCAGCTACAAGGGGTTTGCGAAGATTTCTAACGGTATCGTGCAATTTTTGAGGGAGAATGGCGTTGATAAGGGGGAGTTCTTCCACTTCATGCTTCCTTTAATTCCGGAGGTTTGGTTCAGCCACTACGTTGCAGTTAAAGGTGGCTTTATAGGAGTTCCCCATGCGAACATTCTTAGGGAGAGGGATTTGGAGTACCGATTTAAGGTTGCAAAACCTTCTGCAATAATAGCGGATGAAAGCTCCGCCAAAGTTGTTGACAACGCCTTAGAAATGGCTAAGGTCGAGCCTAAAGTTAAGATAATCGTTGGCGATAGAGAGGGATGGGAGCCTTTCGATTCGATAGAGCCTAAAAACTGTGAAGGTGCAAAGACTAAGGCTGACGATCCAATTTTCTGCTTCTTCACATCTGGCACCACTGGATTGCCGAAAGGGGTTATCCACACCGCTACTTCATACCCTGTTGGGCACCTTTCGACAGCTTACATTCTAAACGTTAAACCCGATGACGTTCACAACAACTTGAGTGCTGCGGGCTGGGCTAAATTCGCTTGGAGTTCCTTCTTCTCTCCTTTTATAGTTGGTGCAACCGTCTTAGGTTTGCACTTCACCAAATTCAAGCCTGAGAAGTATTTAGAAGCTGTTGACAGCTACAACGTCAACACATTCTGTGCTCCACCTACGGCATGGCGAATGTTCATGCTCGTCGATGTCAAGGGTAAAGGATTGAAGTTTGAAAGTCTTAGAGAGGTTGTCAGTGCCGGCGAACCACTCAACCCGGAGGTTTTCAACAAATGGAAGGAGTGGACTGGATTAGAAATTAGAGACTTCTACGGGCAAACTGAGAGCACCGCAATGATAGGAAATCCACCTTGGTTTAAAGGTAAGATAATGCCGGGATCTTTCGGAATTCCCACATACATGTACGACATCGTTCTGCTTGACGACGATCTCAACGAAATAACTCAGCCGAAGGTTGTAGGGCATATAGCTGTAAGGTTGAGTAGATCGAGACCCGTGGGCTTGTTTAAAGGTTACTTCGGAAACGTTAGGGAGGATGCGTTTGTGGGTGATTACTACCTTACGGGTGACAAGGCTTACTTCGATGAAAAAGGCTACTGGTGGTTCGTTGCGAGAGCGGATGATGTCATAAAGACCTCGGATTATAGAGTTGGTCCTTTTGAGGTTGAGAGCGTTTTGCTTGAACATCCAGCTGTAGCTGAAGTAGCCGTCGTGGGAAGTCCAGACCCTATAAGGTGGCAGATCGTTAAAGCATTTGTAGTGCTAAAACCGGGATATAAGCCCTCTAAGGAGTTAGCTTTGGAACTTTTCAAGCACTGTAAGAATATACTTGCCAAATTCAAGATTCCGAGGATAATCGAGTTTGTAGATACCCTACCGAAAACGATTAGCGGTAAGATAAAGAGGAAGGAGCTTAGAATGATTGAAGAGGAGAAAAAGAAAAGAGGTGAGAGGGGCGAGCACGAGTACTTCTATAACGAATTTCCCGAATTGAGGGGGTGATTTTTATGCCTTACAGGGGTTACGAGACTTTTAGGGAGGTTTTAGAGAGAATTGCGAACAAATATCCAGACAATCCAGCAATATTTTTTGATGGAAAAGCCATGAGCTACAGGGAGCTTTTCGAGAAGGCGAACAGATTAGCATATGCTCTGTATCAGCTTGGAGTTAGAAAGGGAGACAAGGTCAGCCTCTGGATGCAGAACACTCCGGAATGGGTCATAACGTGGTGGGCAGTTCCGATGATAGGAGCGGTTGTTGTTCCAGTGGATCACTGGTATAAGGAGATCGAGGCAAAGCACATCATAGGACACTCGGATTCGAAAATAGTGATAACCTACCGTTCCTTTGGGAAGTGGGACTTTATATCCATCCTCAAGAAGATCAGGAACGAGCTTCCGAAGCTTGAGAACGTTGTATCTGTTGGAGATGCAGACAAAATCGACGGAATAGAGTTTGAGGAGCTTTTGAGAATGGGTAAAGGATGGGAGAAGGACGAGGAGTATCTAAAAGCTGTTAAGAGCGTTGATCCCGATGAGGTTTGCTTAATCTTATACACCTCTGGAACAACCGGAACTCCCAAAGGAGTTATGCTCTCGCAGTATCAGATCATCAAAAACGCCTACGATCAGGGAGAGAACATGAGGGTAACTGAGAAAGACAAGCTCGTTGTTCCAGTGCCTTTCAGCCACTGCTTCGGCTGTGTTATGTCCATAACTCTCATGGCAAACTTTGGAGGTGCAGTTGCACCGCTTTTAGTTTTCAACGAGAGGGACGCTTTGGAAACTATCGAGAGATACGGGTGCACGATGATTCACGGAACTCCGACGATGTTCAATCGAGAAATTAAGCTGTTTAGAGAAGAAAAGTTCGACACCTCGACACTTAGAACGGGAATAATGGCTGGTGCTCCTTGTCCAGAGGACTTGATGAGGGCTGTGATGGAGGAGATGGGTGCAAATCTCTGCATAACCTACGGTTTAACCGAAGCTTCTCCGGGAATAACGATGACAAGTCTGGACGACAGCATCGAGGATAGGGTTAAGACGGTCGGCAAACCTCTACCGGACATCGAGGTCAAGATAGTTGACGACAACGGAAATGAGTTGCCACCGGGTAAGGTTGGGGAGATAATATGCAGAGGATATAACGTCATGAAGGGTTACTACAAGGCTCCAGAGCTTACAGCCCAGACTATAAAGAACGGCTGGCTCTACACTGGCGATTTGGGTGTGATGGATGAGAGGGGATACATAACGTTCAAGGGGAGGAAGAAGGAGCTTGTGATAGTCGGTGGTTACAACGTCTATCCGATTGAGATAGAGAGCTACATAAGGCAGTTTGAGAAGGTTCACGAAGTTGCAGTTGTAGGAGTTCCAGATGAGGATTTGGGTGAAGTCGTTGCCTGTGCGGTTATTCCGAAGGACGGAGCTAAGCTTAAGCCTGAGGAAATTGTCGACTTCTGCTACGGCAAAATTGCGAGTGCCAAAGTTCCGAGATACGTCTATGTGACTGATTCTTTGCCTGTGAGCGGAAGGGGTAAAGTTCAGAAGTATAAGCTCGTAGAGATTCTGAAGGAGCTTATCCAGAAGGGAGAGCTTAAGAAGATTGTTCCTACAGCGGTTAAGGAGAGGACGGGAGCCAATTAATCCAACTATTTTTTATTAGCAATCTAACTTCCGACAACCTTAATAAGGTTTGCAACCGATTTAAATCGTGCGGGAACTCAAAGCGGGAAAGATTTCCGCAATTGCAAATGTCTTTCTGACGGTTGTGAAGGTTGTAGCCGGTGCTCTTGTCAACTCAACAGCCTTGGTTGCGGATGGGATTCACTCGCTCATCGATGTCTTTGGATCGATCTTGGTTTGGATGGGAATCAAGATTGCGAACAAACCGCCTGATGAGCTACATCCCTACGGTCACATAAAGGCTGAGAGCTTGGCTGAGCTTGCTGTCGGCTTGATAATCATCTTTTCCGCTTTGGCGATAGTTCATGAGGCAGTCATCAGCTTAATAGAGAAATCCGTTCCAGAGTTTGAGTTCTACGCCTTGACTGTAGCTTTGTTTTCAGCGATCGTGAACGAAATACTTGCAAGGTATAAAATAAGAGTCGGAATGGAGACAAAATCATCCTCGCTTGTAGCTGAAGGAAAGCATTCGAGAGTTGACGTAATTTCATCGCTTTCGGTGTTCGTTGGCTACATATTCGTCGGGCTGGGATACTGGTGGATGGATCCGCTCGTTGCAATTGTTATATCGGTTTTGATACTTCAAATGGGTGTCGGAATCTTGAAAAATGCTGTAAATTCGCTGATGGACAAGGTCGATCCTGAGTTGGCTCTGAAGATCAGATCGGTAGTTGAAAACATCGAGGGGGTTGAGGGAGTCGAGTTTGTAGGTGTTAGGGGAACTTGGAAAGCTAAGATAGTTGAAGTTCACATAAGCATCAACCCGGGGATGAGTGCGGAAATCATAGACGCCTTAGAGAAGGAAATTGAGGAGAGGATTAGGCAGGCTGTTTCGGATGTGGTTAGAGTTGTTACGGTTGTGAAGGTTAGGAGACCGATAGTCGTTGCGATACCCGAAGATGGAAGCGGAAACTATACGGGCGAACTGGACTCGCCTTACTTCACCATAGTAAATCTCTCGACAAACGAAGTATTTAGAGTCGAAAATCCCCATTATGGGGCTGAAAGGAGAAAAGGATATTTGATAGCAGAGCTTTTGAGCAAACACTGTGTAAACGTCGTTGTTGCTAAGAAGATAGGTGAAGGGGCAAAGTCTCACCTTAGGAGTAGAGGCATTTTCGTTCGATTCGAAGAAGGAAGGAAAGTTGAGGAAGTTCTTGAAAAAGTTGCTAGCTCCTTAAATCTACGATTCTCTTAGCCTTCCCCTCAAACCTCTCAAGCGTTCCCTTTTCAACAAGCTCGACGTTAACCCTTATTCCCAACTCCTCCCTTAAAGCGTTCTCGATCTTCCTCTTAAGCCTTTCCAAATCTGCAAGCTCGCCCGTAAAGAACTCGTCCTTAACTTCAACCCTTACGGTCATCTCATCCAAAGCTCCTCTCTTAGTCAAAACGATCTGATAGTTGTCACCCACCTCAGGCAGATTCATCAAAACGTGCTCAATCTGACTTGGAAAGATGTTTATTCCCCTTACGATAAGCATGTCATCCGTTCTTCCCAAGATTCTATGAATCTTCGGATGGGTTCTTCCACAACTACATTCATCTGGCATCACGAAGGTTATGTCACCTGTTCTATATCTTATTAAAGGCAGAGCTTCTTTCGACAGAGGAGTCAAAACCAGTTCTCCCTTTTCACCCTCACTCAAAACCTCACCAGTCTCAGGATCGATTATCTCCACCACGTAATGATCTATCCAGATGTGTAAGCCATTTTGCTCTTCACATTCAAAAGCGACTCCGGGACCATTCATCTCACTTAAGCCGTAGCTATCGAAGGCTTTTAAGCCGAAGGCATCTTCCAACTTCTTTCTGAGAGATTCACTCCAAGGTTCAGCACCGAAGCATCCGATTTTCAGTCCTATTTCGCTCGGATCGATGTCCATAGATTCAGCCACTTCCTTTATGTGTAAAGCGTAGCTTGGTGTGCAGTGGATTGCAGTCGTTCCAAAATCGAGCATGAACTGAATCTGCCTCTTGGTGTTTCCCGTTCCAGATGGAACAACCATAGCTCCAATCCTCTCAGCTGCATAGTGAAATCCTAAGCCTCCGGTGAAGAGTGTGTAACTTACCATGTTCTGAAAAACGTCTTTCTTCCTTATTCCAGCCATGTAGAGGCATCTTGCACACAAGTTGATCCAGTTCTCCAAATCTTTAGATGTATATCCAACAACCTTAGGCTTTCCAGTAGTCCCACTCGAAGTGTGAATTCTCACAATTTCATCCTTCGGAACTGCAAAAAGACCGAAAGGGTAGTTTTCTCTCAAATGCTCTTTGGTTGTGAACGGTAGCTTTGCTATGTCCTCAATCTTTTTTATGTCATCGGGATGAACGCCTTTTTCCTTGAAAGCTTTCCTGTAAAACGGAACGTTTTCGTAAGCATGCCTTACAACCCATTTCAGCCTTTTAAGCTGAATTTCCTCAAGCTCTTTCTTAGGCAGAACCTCCTCCTTCTGCCAATACTTGTCAGAGTATGGCATACCGTTACTACTTGACGTTGTATTTATCCGTTCCTAAAGAATATATCTCGAAGTCGGAATTAACTTTATGAAGTTGCTTGTCTGTGGGAAGGGAGGGAGTGGAAAGAGCACATTGACAGCTTTAATCGCAAAATCACTCGCTAAGAGAGGTTATAGGGTTTTGGTTGTCGATGGAGACGAATCAAATCTGAGCTTACACAGACTTTTAGGCATTGAGAAGCCGAAGGAACTGAAGGATTTGTTTGGAAGTAGGAAAGAGATTTTTGAGAAGGTTAAAAGTTTGGAGATGAGAAGTATTGAGGACATTCCGAAGGATTTCGTCAGTGTGAAAGATGGGATAATGCTGGTGTGTGTTGGAAAGATTCACAGCTTTGGAGAAGGATGTGCTTGTCCCATGGGTGCCTTGCTTAGAGAATTTTTGAAGGGTTTGAAGTTGAATGAGAAGGAATTCGTTGTGGTTGATGCTGAAGCGGGAGTTGAGCACTTCGGAAGGGGAGTTGAGGAGGGTTGCGATACGATTGTGGTCGTTCTCGATCCCACATACGAGTCGAAGGTCATGGCTGAGAGAATAAGAGCAATGAATTTAGGAAAGCGGATTTACTTCGTCCTGAACAAGTTTGACGAAAGGTTTGGAGAGCTTTTGAAGGATTTGGATGTCGTTGCCAAGATACCTTTCAGCGAGGAGATTTTCTTAGCCTGTTTGAAGGGAGATGAGCTGAAATGCGAAGTTGATGAGGTTGAAAGACTCGTGGATACAATCTTAGACCAAAAACACGCTTAAGATTGCGGTAATTGCCATGAAAGGGATTGAGTATTTGTGAAAAATCTTCAAAAATTTCTTGTCTTTAACGAGTCTCATCGCTATCACGTTGGCAAGCGATCCCAATATTAAGCCGTTACCACCGATGTTAACTCCGTAGCAAATGGCAAGCCAGTTGTGGGTAAACTTAGACACGAAAATGCTTGCCGGAACGTTGCTTATCACTTGCGATACCAATACGGAGAGTATAAGGACGTTTTTCGACGAGCTTAAGTCCAAACTTTCGACAGCATTGGAGATTGTTCGAACTTGAGATAGAACTCTGAAGTCGATGAACATCAGTACGAAGATAATCAGCAACGTCCAATCTGTATGCTTCAGCACTTCTCTGCGCAATATTGCGTACGTTGAGAAGATTAGAATGATGAACAATTCACGGTAAACCTTCAGTTCGAGCGTTATTACGTAGATAATCAGCAGAGTTATCGAAATCCACAATAAAGTTCGATCGTAGGATTTTGGTATACACTTTGGTTCTTCTGCAAGCCCTTTAAAAGATAGGATGGTAAAGATGAACAGAACTGCGGTAAGCAACGCAAAGAGTGGTATCATAGCTTTGACAAAGGTTACGAAAGAAACTCCCCAGCTGTGCCATATGAAAAGGTTTTGGGGATTACCTATTGGAGTTAATGCCGAACCGGCATTTACAGCTATCGATTCGAATACAACGAGTTTTAATGCGAAGTCCCAATCACTTAAGACATCTCCCAAGCTTGTGGTTAGAGGAACTAAAACGAATAGGGTAACGTCGTTCGTTAAAACGGGAGACAACAGCAGAGCGATGGATACCAAGATAATTGCCAACACCCTTTTGCTTTTCACGTGCGTTATTGCCTTACACGAAAGAAAATCCAAATAGCCACTCTCCCTTATACCCGTTGTAACGACGAGCAATCCTGTGAGAGCTAAGATAGTCTCCCAGTCTACATATTTAGGATAATGAGTAACCTCCGAAGGATAAAGAATTGAGAGAATGAGGGTTAGAGTAACAAAAATTAAGAGGAACATTCAAAATCCCAGTTTCTTGAATTTAAGCGGTAGTCTACCCTTCTCAAGCTTTTTCATCTTCTTCATAACGTTTTTCATCGTTCTGTAATACTTTAGCAATTCTTTCACATCTTGTGGCGTCGTTCCACTGCCTATGGCAATTCTCCTTATTCTTGAGGAGTCGATTATCTTCGGATTGAGTAACTCCTCTTCGGTCATCGAATCCATTATAACCTTAAACTTCTTCATCTTCTCCTGAGTCATCTCCATGATGTTTTCATCAACCTTCAAGCCGAAGCCAAAGGGTAGGAGTTCGAAAATCTTCTTTATGGGTCCCATCTTCTGCATGGCTTCTATCTGTTTGTAGATGTCTTTCAACGTGAACGTTCCTTTCAAGAACTTTTCAGGATCGAGTTCCTCCTGTTTGGCAATCCTCTCAACCTTCTCTATTAAAGCCTTGATGTCTCCCATTCCGAGCAATCGAGAAACGAAGCCAGCGGGGTCAAACTTCTCAAAGTCCTCAACCTTTTCACCGGTTCCTATGAAGGCTATCGGGATTCCAATCTCCCTCGCAGCGGACAAAGCTCCTCCTCCTTTAGCGGTTCCGTCGAACTTCGTTATGATTATTCCGTCTATCCCGATTGCATCGTGGAAAGCCTTAGCCTGTTTACTTGCCAACTGACCTATCGCAGCATCCAAAACCAAGAGCTTGTAATCTGGATTTGCCACCTTGGCAATTTCGATCATCTCGTCTATGAGTTCTTTCTCTAAGGCGTGTCTTCCAGCCGTATCGATTATGATCATGTCGTAATCCTTGAGCTTCTTCAAAGCGTTTTCGACGATTTTAACGGCATCTTTGTTATCTTTTTCACCGTAAAACGCTATCCCGTAAGATTCCGCTAATTGCTTAAGCTGATCGTATGCAGCAGGTCTCCATGTGTCCGCACAGACCACCGCAGTTCTCAATCCCTTGTCCTTGAAGTATTTGGCAAGTTTTGCAGTAGTTGTTGTCTTACCGCTACCCTGCAAACCTACAAGCATTATCTTCGACTTTTTAAGGGGGATCTCCAAGCCTTCTCCTATACCTTTGAGCAACTCCTCGTAGACTATTTTGATTATGTGCTCCCTTGGATTCAATCCCTCCAAAACCTCCTCACTCAAAGCCCTCTTCTTTATCGCATCGCTTATCTCCTTGACATGTCTAACGTTAACATCAGCCTTGATCAAAGCTCTCTGAATATCTCTAACTATCTCCTCAACCAGAGATTTATCCACCGTAGTCGATCGAGTAATCTTCCTAATAACTTCCTTAAGCGATTCGAGTGCCATCGATTGATGTGGACAAGTATATTTAAATCGTTATCCATTGGCAACATGAACGTTCAGATCGAACTGACAAACAGATGCCCTTTCAACTGCGATTACTGCATAAGGAACTTCTGGAATGCAAAGCCGAGAGATATAACTATCGATAAGGTTGTAGATGTGATAGAAACGTTCGATCCAGAAAGGATAGTTCTATACGGTTACGGAGAACCAACAATTCACAGAGACGTTAAGGATATAATCCGAATTGCGAAGAGGAGGAGCGAGGTTGTAATGGTTACGAGGAACTACAATTTTAGAGAGGACATCGATCTCCTCGTTTATTCTATCGACACACTATCGGATTTGGAGAAAGTTAAAGGTTATCCCGTTTCTATGATAGTGACAAAGGACAATGTGGATTTGATAATGAAGGTTGCAGAAAAAGCAAAAGAGGTTTATCTGACCAACCTGATTCCATACAATAAGGAGATGTACGAAAAAACCGCTTTTGCGGAGGTAAGTAGGAAGATGATTGAAACTTGCATGGATATAATTGGAGATGAGGATTTTCTCAGAAAATTAGCCAAAATGGACGGAAGTGCGGTTGAACGCTATAGGAGAATGCTCGAATCCTTAGAAAACGTGAACGTGAGATACCTCGTCGATAAAGCTGATAGGATTTTGACAGCTCTAAAGTTCGAATCCCTGCTCTCGAAGTTGGATGTGGATAAGCCAAACATGTTTGCTGGTGAGAGAAAGTGCCCGTACGAGGATTACGTCTTCGTAAGGGCAGACGGAAAGATTTTCCCGTGCATGGAGTTAGCCTACACTCACCCGCTTTATTTGGGCTACGACACTCTAACCGTTGAATGCCGAGATGTCGATAAGAGCCTACCCTATCCTTGGTGCGGGGACTGCCAATTTTTGGAGGGTTGCTGGTTCGTTGAAAACGGATTCGACTGTTACGGATACGAATGCGGATGTAGTAGATGTCTTTTCAGCGTAGGAATTGCGAAATGCCTTATCTAAAGGCCAGTTGGAATATCTATGAACTCAACATCGATGTCGAACTCACCTCCAACAACTCTCATCAAAGCCTTGACACCGAAAGTTTCCGTTGCGTAATGCCCGGCGAAGACCACGTTTACTCCACATTCCTTTGCCAAATGATAAATGCTGTGATCCTGCTCTCCGGTAATAAACAGATCAACGTTTCTTTCTACGGCTTCAACGAGAGCAAAGCCACCCCTCCCAGAGACTACTCCGACCCTCTTTACATCTTCACTTCCAAAGTCTAAAACCACAAGGGTTTGATTAACCTTCTCTCTAATGAGATCCAAAACATCGTCAAGCGGTTTGCTTTCGTCGTAAACGCCGATGTATCCTATCTCTTTACCCTGATAGACTCCAAAGCTCTCAATCGGCTCTAAACCCATGGCTTTCAGAATCTGGGCGTTGTTACCTACGGAAGGATGGGCATCTAAAGGCAAATGGACTGCATAGAGCGAAATACCGTTCTTCAGTAGAAACTCCAATCTCCTCTTTATGAAACCCTTTACGTAGTCTATCCCGCCCCAGATCAAGCCGTGGTGAACGACTATCATATCCGCTCCGATCTCCTTAGCCTTCTCAAACACTTCCATACAGGCATCTACGGCAAAAGCCACCTTCTTAACCTCTTCTTTTCCTTCAACCTGCAATCCGTTGTTCGATTTGTCCTGCCACTCCTTAACCTTCAAAAGATCATCTAAGAACTCCACAATTTCGTAAAGCTTCACACAATCACCTCCTCAAAACCCCCAACTCCGTAAGTCTCTCTGGCAAATAAACATCGGTAACGAAGCTCAACCCGTATTTGGCTAAAGCCTGCTGTTCCGACTTCCTACCCAACTCAAGCTGAAGCTTAACCTCTTTTCTCCAAAATTCACTGTCAAAACGGGGATCGGATAGGATGGCGTTTAAAGCTTTGATGTCCTCATCCGTAAGCTTGTCGGACGGAAGCTTATACTTGAGTATGTCCGAAGGTCTTATACCTACAAACATGGCTGAAGGTGTTGCCAAGTATTCCGACAGATGGGCGGATTTTATGGAACCGTAAGCTACACTCGCATAGATTCTGTAACTCCACGGATCGCCATCGGTAAAGACAACAACAGGCAGGTTCAATTCGGTATTCAGCCTTCTCAGTAATCTTCTCGTGCTCCTCGCTGGCTGACCCTTGAGATGGACGATTAGCGCGTTGTAATCCTCGTCAAATCCATTTTCAACAAGTCTATCCCTCATACCTCCCGTCTCTATCGCTATCACAAAATCCGCATTGCATTCGAGAAATTCTATGTTGTCAACGTTTGTGGGAATCTGATAACCCGCTTCACCAACATCATCTTGACAGTGGATAACCCTTTCACCTCTTCTCGTCCTTTCCTTTATCTTTATGTCTCCAAAGATAGTTGCTCCGTCTTCCTCTGGACGAACGTTAAAAGATTCCCTCTGCAAGCCCGTTAAAATCTCCAAATCCTCAATAAGCCTATCGCTCTCAAGCTGTTCGTTGAACTTCGCAACTCCCCAGTTTTCCGATATGTAATAGAGTTCCCTAAGTGTTGAAGATCGATTCTGGATGAGCTGTTCCTTCAGAAACCCTATGACGTAAACCATTCGCAGAAGCTGATAAGCCCCTTTAACGCTCTTAGCGGATCTGATCGATTTCTTGTCACCGTAAACCCACACTTCAGAACTTTCTTTGAACTCTATGTTACTCTTAGTTCTCGTAGTCAGCTTGATTTCTGGTATTTCTCCCCTTTTCATCTGATCGTAAATGTCCTCAACTATGCTCAGGAGTTTGGATAAAGAATCCATTGATACGATTTAGTCGTAATTCAAAAAGATTTTTCTAATAGCCCCTAAACAATCTCTCGCCTAAGAACTCAGGCAAACCGGCTTCAATCACAGCCTCGTAAACTTCCTGAATATTGTACTCCACCCTTCTAAGCTTTATCTCGTTCTTCTCAGTATCGTAGATAGCAAAAGCTGAGCGAGGATCGCCATCTCTCGGCTGTCCCACACTCCCCGGATTTGCAAAGAACAATCCCTTGTGCCACCTCACGAACTGTATATGTGTATGTCCCACTACAATGTTCTTCTCAAGCTCCTCCAAGCTGTACTCTATGCGGGGATCGTCTGGGAAGATATACTCCTCCAAAGCTCTTAAATCTTCAGCCGGCATACCGTGGTAGATGTTAAACCATTCGGTTTCTATGCTCAAAGGTAAGCTCATGAGCCAGTCGAGATTATCTTCGCTTAAATGCTCTCTTGTCCACTCTCCCGCTTCTCTTGCATAAGCGTTGAAACCGAAGAAGTCTCCCGTTACAACAGCGTAATCGTGATTACCCATAACACTTCTTATCTCGTGATCTTTGAAAAGCTCGATAACTTCGTTGGGGAACGGGTAGTAACCTACAACGTCTCCAGCGCAGTAGATCATGTCGCAGTGATTCAGGTGTTTCAATACCTCTTCTAAAGCTACGAGGTTGCCGTGGATGTCTGAGATTAATCCTATTTTCATAATTAGTGCAAGAAATCAAACCACAACTTCAGCGATAATCTTATTCATCTCCTCAGCTTTCTCTTTGAGTATTTCTAAAGCCTTTCTCATAACGGTTTTAACTGGTAATG